>DAOUZG010000062.1 GCA_030665705.1 Deltaproteobacteria bacterium
TCTTCAGCACGCCCGTTGCGGAGCTGCTTCAAGAGGTTTTCGGCTCGGCTTCGCGCGGATATGCGCTCGCCATCGGGTGCCTGGTGGGGTGCGGTCACTACCGCGAAGCAGCGGAGATCGTCGGTCGCCCCGGCGTTGAACAGATCGACCTCGAAGGGGTGGACCCGGATCTGATCCGAGGCCTGGCCGCCTACTACGGAGGCGACCCCTGCCAGGCGCTTCGGTTGCTCAACGCCTGGGTGCAGCAGGGGGCGGACGGTGTGGCGCCGCTCCGGGCCCGCGCCCGCGCGGTCCTGCGTCTGATCGCCTACGAGATGGAGGAGGATTTCCCGGCCCTCACTCAGGAGGCGTTACGTCTGGAAGAGAGGCTCACCCAGGAGGGGCCTGCCTGAGAGGCCGAGGGCCCCGGGTGAAGGCCCAGGCCCATCCCGCGACCCCTGCAGCGATGCAACAGACCGCGGCGACCTGGGCGTTGGTGAGAGGCCCCAAGGCAGACGGGTTGGTGCGGAACGTCTCGAGCCAAAGCCGGCCGACCCCCTGAAGAAGCAGGTACTCCGCGAAGAGGAACGGCGACCGGCTGCGTCGGAGCCACAGTCCCAGCCCTCCGACGCCGAGCCACGCGGACTCGTAGAGCTGCGTCGGGTGGACGGGCTCGCTGATCGGATCCACCCCCTCGGGAAATGCGATCCCCCAGGGGAGGTCCGTCGGTCCACCGTAGTCGTCTCCGACGAGAAAGCACCCGATCCGTCCGAGCGCCTGTCCGATGGCGATGGCGGGAGCCGCCACGTTCATGGTCAGAATCAACGGGATCCGTGCGCGGTGAGCCGCGGCCAGCACCAGAGCTGCTCCGCCGAGGAGCCCCCCGTACCACGTGATCCCGCCGCGGGAGAGCAGAGGTTCGAGGAGGGGCAGTCCCGGGTTGCGAGCGATCGCCTCCACCGCGAACCAGAGCTTGGAACCGACGACGCCGCCTACCATGCCCCACGTGACGAGACGCCACGCGAGGTCGCCACCGATTCCCGAGCGCTCGAATGACGCCGCGACCATCCAGCCCCCCACCAGGAAGGCAACCGCCAGCATCACGCCGAACGTCGAGATCTCGAGCCCGAAGATCTCAATCAGGGTCGGGTGCATCCGTCCTCCTCCGTGCTTGCCGAGCGCCGGAGCCACGCGATCAGGCGCTCCCGGTCGTTCTCCTCGGGTCGGTCGAGAACCCGCTGACGCGCGCGCCGGAGCCACCGGCCGACCTCCCGGCCTTCGGGGAGGCCGAGCACCTGCATGACGTCCCGGCCGCTAATCGCGAGCCGCCCTCCCCCCTGCTCCTCCTGTTGTGCGGTGACCCCCTCGATCCGTCGTACGAGATCCTCCCACTCGGGAGGTGCGCTCCCGGATGGGCTCCGCGACGCCAGGTCTGCCCGGCGGAGTTCGAGAAGCCCGGGCAGGATATCGTCTCCGACCCTCCGAAGCAGCCGCCGGATCGCGCGTTCGGTTCCGAGACGGGCGGGGAAGATCAGGTGGTGGCGCACCAGGTGCTCCACCGTCGTCTGCTCCCTGCGCGAGAGCCGCAGCCGGGAGGCCATGCGGACCACGTGCCGGGCGCCGAGGAGATCGTGCCGGAGAAACGAAAAATCGTTCCGTCGTTGGTCGAAGCGCTTCGTCTCGGGTTTCGCAACGTCGTGCATGAGCGCGCCCAGACGCAGCACCGGCTCGGGTGGAAGGGCGTCGGTCACCCGCAGCGAGTGCCGGTACACGTCGTCGGGGTGATGCCGATTCTGCTCGACCCCGACGGTGCGCAGAAGCTCGGGGAGCACCACGGCCAGCGCTCCCACGCTCCGTAGCTGCTCGACGCCACGTGAGCAGGAAGAGAGCTCCAGAAGTCGGAAAAGCTCGTGACGAAGGCGCTCCCCCGGGGTTGTCCGCAGACGCCACGCATCGCGTCCCATGGCCCTGTGGGTCTCCGGTTCGATCTCGAAGGAGAGCTCGGTTGCGAGACGCACGCCCCGGAGGACCCGTACCGGGTCCTCGCGAAAGACCCGCGCCACGTCTACGGCAACGAGAAGCCGGTCCTCTACGTGCCGGCGTCCGCCGAACGGGTCGCGAATCGCCCCGTCGACGGGATCGAAGGCCATGGCGTTCAGTGTGAAGTCCCGTCCTCCCAGGTTCTCCTCGAGTGCGCCCGTCCCCGAAGAGAGCGCCGTGACCTCGATTCGCGGCCCGCGTTCGCCTTCGGGAACGAGCAGGACAGGTGTCTTGGCCCCGATCGGTCTGGCGTCGGGCAGGACACGACGAGCGGCGTCGAGCGATGCTTCGACGAGCAGATCGAAGTCACGGGTCTCGCGTTCGAGGACGCGGTCGCGCACGGCGCCCCCGACCACGTACGTCCGTATCCCGGACGTCGAAAGCCGCCGGAGCGTCTCTTCGACCCTGGGGGGCCACGTTGGCCTCACCCCATTAGATTAGCCTCGGGAGAGCCTCTGCTCGATCTCGAGAAGCTGCTCGACAAAGACCTCGCGGGCGAGTCGGATGAACTCCGGGATTCGTCCCACCTCGAAGAAGTCGGGGCTGGATCCAGGGAGCTTGAGGGACAGCAGCTCGATATCCGGGCGCATCGAGATGAGAGCGACGTCCCTCTGGTGCATGGTCTCCATTCCCGCCGAGGCGATGGTCTGGAGGAGCCGGAGCTTCGAGATCCGGCCGTGAGTCGTGCGGTAGATCGCGAGGGTCCCGGTCAGCTTGACGTAGAGCAGCACCAGGCGCTCGCGAGCCTCTACGCCGGCCTCGCGGTCGAGGTCCCACTTCCGTACCACCGAGTGGAGCGGCACCTCCTCGGTTGCGGAACCGTCGACGTAAGGGACCTCCCGGTCCCCCACCGGCACACATCGGGGAACCATCAGCAACGGCACCGCAGACGATGCGAGTGCCGCCTCGCGCGCGTCGGCCTGGACCATGAATCGCTCCAGGTGGGGTGGGACGGGGTCGGGGGTGAGGACCTCCGTCCGGCAGTCGGCCAAGTTGAACGCCATGCAGTAGAGACTCCGGCGCGGACGGAAGGTCGCGCAGTACCGGTCGAGCATTCGAGCGAGCGACTCAGTGCAATCGGCGAACCCCGCATGGCTCGCATGCTTCGACGGGAGGAGAGCCTCCCGGAGGAGCTGACGGAGCACCTGGCTCTTGGAAGGATGAAGCGAGAGGTCGTAGCGGCCCGCGTAGAGGTCGTATCCGGTCTTCTCGATCGCCTCGGGGGAGAGGCCGTGACTGTACAGAAGCCCCGCGACCGCCCCGGCGCTCGAGCCCCAGACCTCGTCGATCGACTCGTCCACGCTGAGCTCCTCGAGCAGCCGAAAGGCCGTCGCGTGTGCGAAGAGCTTCAGCCCTCCGGACCCGAGCGAGAGCGCCACGCGAGCGCCGGGGTTTGTAAGTAGCGCTCGGAGTCGGGGGACGCGATCAACGAGGGTCGAGGATTGACCCGCTTCGTGCGCGGGGATGACCTGCCAAACGTAGTGACGATGTCCGCCGGCCCGGTCGAGTGCGAAGCCATCCGTCGGCACGGTGCAGTTTCGCCCGATGAACCGGACGTGCTCTTCTCCTCGTGCCCGATCCTCCGCGAGAAGGCGGGCAAGCACGGAGAGGCGTGCATCCTCCGGGGGCACGTCGAAGAGCACGCCCTGCTCCGACGGAAGAAAGCGGACCGGGATCTCGGACTCGTCGATTTCGCGGACCACCTCGAGCTCGAGCCCGGCCTCTCGGGCCGCCTCGAACGCGGAGTCCTCCACGAAGTAGAGGCCGTCCGGGCTCTGAAAACGAAGGATCTCCTCGTCGAGATCCCCCTCTCGGGGCTGATCCGACTGCTCCGGGGGCACGCGAACTTGGAAAATCTTACCCACGCCCTGTCCGCCGCTCGGTGTCTCCATCGGCGTAGACGCGTAGCAGCCTGAGTAATTTGGAAGATGCGCGTGTACTGCGGGTTCGTGACGATCAGCGAGGGCCGGGGAAGAACGCCCGGAAAGTCGCGCCGTTGCCGTGCGTCGACTCGACCGTGATGCTTCCCGAGTGCGCCTCCATGATCCGTTTCACGATTCCGAGCCCCAGCCCGAGGTTGGGGCGCGGCTCCGTAGAGCAGCTCGGGAAGAACCGTTCGAAGATCCGGTTCTGCACCGCAGGGTGGATCCCCTGGCCGTTGTCTCCCACGACGAGCTCCACGCCGCCGTCCGCCTCCCGTAGATCCACTCGAATCCATGGCTCCGGCACATCACCCATGTGATGGACCGCGTTGCAGACCAGGTTGGAAAGCACACGGTAGAAGTGCGACCGGACCGAGTAAACGACGGGTGGGGCCTCGGGCAGGATCAAGCTGATTCGACGCTCGTCGAGCGTGGGTTTGAGGTCGGCCGCGTACTGGAGAAGGACCTCGCGAGTTTCGATCCAGCTTCGATTGTCCGCGACATTGGAGAGCGCGCCGAGCGCGCCGAGCTCGTCGATCAGGAGCTGCATCCGATCCAGGTTCTGGCGTATTCGGTCCAGGTAGATTCGGCCGTCCTGCTGGTTCCCGCATCCGCAGTCGCTCTCGAGCAGCCCGAGATAAGCACGCAGCGAGCAGAGCGGGCTCCGCAAATCGTGGGCAACCGCTGCGAGGAACTCCTCAGCGTTGGACTCCGACTGGCGCGACTCGGAAACCTGTCCGCTCTCGTTCAACACGACCCCAGCCCCAAAAAGCTATGGCAGTCTACCAGGGGGGAATTCCAGCGGTCAATCCACCCCGGGTTCGAAAAGCCACGGCCTGGTTACCCGCAGCTCCGACGCCGGGAGCGAAAAGTGACGTAACGCGTCCCCTGCGGCCCCTGTGCCGTCCAGACGGGGCTCGGGTTTTCGGTGAAGTTGCGCGTTGACACCCTTCCCCCCTCCGGTAGGCTCTTCAGGGTCCCGCAGGACCATTCTGCACACCGGTTTAGCGGGGCACGGGCGACGGGCCCGCCCCTTGCTACGGCTGGGGAAAGACGGAGTTGGATCGGGGAATGTCGGCAGCGCGACTCATCACGGCCGTGGGTGTAGCTTTCTGCCTGCTCGAGCTCGGGCGGGCGATGGGGATCCCTGTTCCCGGTCCGATCACGCGTCTGCTCCCGATCGCGACGAGGGCTCCGGCTCGTGAGGCGGAGGGGGTCCAGATGCGTATCGAACGAGCGCTTCGTACCACGAACCGCCGCCTCGACGCGTCGACGAGTGAGCGTATAACCCGGGCAATTCTCCGCTGTGAACGGGACCAGAGCCTCGATCCGGACCTCGTTCTCGCGGTTCTGCTCGTTGAGAGCTCCGGCCGTCCCGAGGCGCGTAGCTCGAAGGGCGCGATCGGTCTCATGCAGGTAATGCCTCACATGTTCGAGGAGCTCCAGCTTCCCGGAAACGTGGCCCACATCGAGGCAAACGTAGAGGCGGGCTGTCTGCTTCTCGCCGACAACATGCGGCGACTCGGGGAAGAGCGCGGGATCTCCGCCTACTTCTGGGGAGGGTCGATTCAGGGGGACGGATATCTCAGGCGGGTCCGTTCGGTGCTCGCCACCCTCGCTCAGGCGCCTCAGCCCGCGGTCACCGCGAGCGACGGATGAGGCGGGCTCGCGCTCGCGGAACCGTGTCGTGAGCCCCTCCTCGAGCCACTTCGACGAAGGCGGTCGCGCGCGCATGGTCGACGTGGGATCCAAGGAGGTGACCCACCGCGAAGCGCTGGCGCGTGGACGGGTTCGACTCTCCCGAGCGGCTTACGACGCGATCGTCAAAGGGGAAGCTCGGAAGGGGGACGTTCTCGGCGTGGCGCAGGTCGCCGGGATCCAGGCTGCGAAGCGCACCGGGGAGTTGATCCCGCTCGCCCATCCCTTGCCGCTCGACTCGGTGGAGCTCGAGCTGCGACCCGAGCCGCAGGCTCCCGCGATCGAGATCGAGGCGCGGGTTCGGGCAACCGCCAGGACGGGAGTGGAGATGGAAGCGCTTACGGCCGTCGCCGGCGCGGCCCTGGCGCTTTACGACATGTGCAAGTCCCTCGACCGCGCCATGGTGATCGAGGCCATTCGGCTCGTTCGCAAGACGGGCGGCAAAAGCGGCACTTACGTTCGTGAAGGCGAGCCCTGATACGGGGAGCCGTCGGCTTCGCGGAGCCCCTCCGGTCGTTGACCGCCGGGCGAAGCACCGGCATCCCTGAGCGGCGGTCGCGGCCGGTCGAGTAGAATCAGCCGATGCAGAGGTGCACTGTGTTTCTCGTCGCCCTCCTTCTGGTCCTCGGGGGGGCCGGGGCCGACGAGCGGGTCGCCGAGGAGGTGCACCTGATCCCGAAGCATCCGGCCGACTGGGGTCTTCGGAACCTCGCTGCTGCGTTCACGTCGGTCTTGGGTGCCTGGAACTACTGGTACGCGGAAAACGTCGTCCTGATCGACACGGTTCCCTCCGACGCGAGCATCCAGCTCTTCTACGTTCGCGCCAACTTCCAGAAGATGTTTGTCCGCGCTCGCCCGCCCGTGCGCGTGAGTCTTCCGAGCCGCATTCAGGCGACTAGCCGCGACGCGCTGATCGTAAGGGTCAGCGCACCGGGGTTTCGCGTACGGAAGGAGACGTACAAAATCGGCGGCACTCCGGACAGACTCGTGATGGCGCTCGAGCCCGTACCCAATTCCCTCGTGTCGCTCTCCCACGGGCACATCGGGGGCCGGACGACCCTCACACTCCGTACGACGGAGAAACCCGAGTTCCGCGTGAGGAAGAGTCGCCATTTTGCGGGCTTCAACTTGGTGCTGGCAGAAACCGCTACCCGCCTCGAATCGGAACAACTCCCCACGGGCGGCTTGGTTCGCTCGCTCCAGGCTACACAGCTGGGTGAAGATCTGGTGCTACGCGTGGAGACGCGAGACCCAGACTTCGATGTCCGATCCAGAGGCGGCTACGATCCGATCCGGAGCGAACACCTCTTTACACTCGACCTGACGGAGCTGGACTCGCGTGCGCCCTCTCCCGAGCGGGTTAGCCGAGAGATCGCGGCTGTGGCGTTTACCTTCGGCGACCCGTGTCACGAACGGTTCGAGAGCGCGCTGAGGGACGATCTCGAGCCGGAGCGAGTTGCGCGGGCGTTCCAATCCCCCGGTACGTTCGCCGATCTCTACCGGCGTCAGGCGATGCGGGCGCTCGGCCGGCTCGACCAAGGGCGGGTGCGCACGGTGGCTGGCGAGCGCTTTCGCACGGGGAGCCCGCTGGAGTTCGAGCTCGCCCTGCAAAGCGCCGCCCAGATCGAGGGATACCTAGCTCTGCTCGGAGCCTTTGCTCGGAGCAAGGAAGATCCCGCAACGGTGCTCCGGTCGTTGGTCGCTCCCGACATGCATCCCGACGCGTTCGCGCCCGTGTACAAGCAAGCGGAAGACACCTGGCGGGGCTGCCGTCGGAAGCGCTGAAGCACCCGCCCAGATCTGCTATTCAGTTCGAGCTCCGGTCCCCTCCGCACTGAGCTCCTCACCCCGCCAAGGAGGCCCGGATGAAGCGGCCGCTTCGGTGGGAGGTTCGTCCCCGGGAACGGCTCCAGGACTGCGGGGCCGGCGTTCTCTCGGACGTAGAGCTGCTCGCCCTCGTCCTTCGAACGGGGACGCACGGGACACCCTCGTCGATTCTGGCGATGGAGCTGCTCACGCGCTTCGGGACGCTTCGCCGACTTGCCAGCGCCGGTGACGCCGAGCTCTTGGCCGTCTCGGGTATCGGCCCGACCAAGCTCGCGGCGCTACGGGCCTCCTTCGAGGTCGGGTGCCGTCTCGTCCAGGAACCTCTTTCTCTCGGGATCCGCATCCGCTCACCCGCGCACGTTCACGCACACTTCGGCCCGCGCGTGCAGGGACTGGTTCAGGAGGTCTTCTACGTGCTGCTTCTCGACAGTCGGCACCGTGTGCTGCGAAGCGTCGAGGTGAGCCGCGGCAGCCTGAACCAGAGCCTGGTCCACCCGCGCGAGGTTTTCGCACCGGCCCTGAGGGAGTCGGCCGCGGCAATCCTGGTCATCCACAACCACCCGAGCGGCGACCCGATGCCGAGCCGCGAGGATCACGAGGTGACCCGCCGTCTGGCCGGTGCCGGGGAGCTCCTCGGTATCCCTCTGCTCGATCACATCATCGTGGCGGCCGGGGGGTTCACGAGCTTTGCCGACCGGGGCTGGCTGACCGATCAAGCATCCCCCGAAGGGCGCCGATGAACGGGTGGAGGGAGACCCATGACGGCACCGCACAGCAGCCAGCCGCGTGAGCGTCGCCGGTCCAGACGGGCCGGGCTCGAGATTCCCGTCGACTACAGCACCGTGGACGCCTTTTTCGCGGAGTTCTCCGCGAACATCAACGAGGGCGGGTTGTTCGTCGAGACCGACGCGCCGGCAGAGCCGGGGATCGCGGTGCAGCTCTCCTTTCGACTTCCCGGAGCGAAGGATCCGGTGAAGGTCGAGGGGCGCGTCGCGTGGGTCAGCGACGGAACCCGGGGACAGCCCCGCGGTATGGGAGTCGAGTTCCAGACCCTCTCGGCAGAGGCCCGCGAGACGATCAACGAGGTCGTCCGCTCTCTCCGCGTTACCGACGCCTAGCGCATTCCGCACACAAGCGACTGATACTCGACTCGAGCTG
>DAOUZG010000276.1 GCA_030665705.1 Deltaproteobacteria bacterium
CCCAGGCCGAGCCCGACACAGAGGAGCTTCCTCCAGGGAACGGAGCTCATCTCACCGGGCGATCCGGGGGCGGCGGAGACCAGGTTCACGACGCCGATCCCGGCCAGAGCCAGCGCGAGTCCCCCCAACCCCCAGTCGAAGTTCTGCAGGAGCCTTCGGTCAATGGCGAACAACGCGCTCCTCCTCCGTTTTGAAGAACGCCTGCAGAATCTCCCGAGCCAGCGGCCCGGCCCCGCTGCTCCCGTGGCCCCCGTGCTCGACGAGGACCACCACGACGATGCGGGGCGAGTCCGCCGGGGCATACGCTGCGAACCAGGCGTGATCCCGGTGGTGCTCCGGAACGTCCTCTTCGTCGATCTCCGGGGAGAGGGACACGACCTGAGCGGTTCCCGTCTTGGCAGCCGCTTCGATCCTCCCGGGGAGCCACCGCACGACGGCGCCCGTCCCGTGCGGCTCGTGAACCACACCGTGGAGGGCCCTGCGTACACGCTCCAGTGTCTCCGGAGAGATCGGGACCTCGCCGAGAAGCTCGGGGACGCTGGCTCGCAGCGTTTCACCTCCCGGCTGCTCGATCCGGGCCACGAGGTAGGGTCGGTAGCGAGCCCCTCCGTTCGCGATGGTTGCGTAGACCGACGCGAGCTGGATGGGTGTCAAGAGGTCGAACCCCTGCCCGATCGCCGCCGACAGGGTCTCCCCCCGGATCCAGGGTTCCTGGAAACGCCGCTCCTTCCAAGCCGCCGTCGGGATCAGGCCCGCTTCTTCCGGTCCCAGCTCGAGCCCGGTCGGCTGCCCGAGCCCGAGGGCGCGGGCGTAGTAGGCGAGCCGGTCCACCCCCAGCTCGAGGCCGATCCGGTAGAAAAAGACGTCACACGACTCGACGATCGCTCGGTGGAGCTGCACCTCGCCGTGTCCACCCGGCTTCCAACACCGGTAGCGCCGTCGCCCCAGCCGGAAGGAGCCCCCGCAGTACACGGTCGTGTCGCGACGAATCACCTTCTCCTCCAGACCGGCGATGGCCGTCACGACCTTGTAGGTCGAGCCGGGCGGGTACTGGCCCTGCAGCGCGCGGTGGGCGAGGGCTCGACGCGGGTCGGTCACCATCTCCTGCCAGCTCTCGGTGTCGATCCCAGCCGCGAACCGGTTGGGGTCGAAGGCCGGGCGGCTGACGAGCGCGAGCACCTCGCCCGAACGCGGGTCGAGGACCACAATGGCCCCGGCACGCCCCGTCGCGTCCAGGGCCTGTTCCGCAACCTGCTGAAGACGCTGGTCTAGGGTGAGGACGACGTTGTTCCCCGCCTTGGGCGCGACCTCGCGCAGGACCTCGAGCTCTCGGCCCTGAACGTCGACGAGGACGCTGCGACCTCCCGGTCGGCCGCGCAGCTCGCGCTCGAGAAGCGCTTCCACTCCCGACTGCCCGACGACGTCGCCCAGTCGGTAACCCGCGTAGCGCCGACTCGAGAGCTGGCGCCTGTTGATCTCGCCGAGGGTGCCGAGCACGTGCGCGGCGCTTACCCCGAAGCGGTAGTCGCGCAGCGGGGAGACCTGGGTCATCACCCCCGGGAGCGCCCAGAGGCGGGACTCGATACGTGCGAGCGATTCCCGATCCAAGTCGTGAACCAGCGCATGCGGCTGAAAGCGCTCCCGCCCCTTGGGATCCCCCAGCCGCGTCGAGAGCGTGGTCTGCGGCTCGTCGGTGAGCAGGGAGACGCGCTGGAGCGTGTCGCGGAGGTCCGCCGCCTCGTGAGGGATGACGAAGACCCCGAACGCGGGGCGCGAGTCGACGAGGATCACCCCGTTGCGGTCCAACACGATGCCCCGGGTCGCGGGGACCCGGTGGGTGCGAACGCTGTTCCGCTCGGCCGATACGCGGAAGCGGTCGCCCTGGACGACCTGCAGGAGGAAGAGCCTCGCCAGAAGGACGGTCCAGACAAAGATCACCAGGAAGGCTCCGAGGGCCAGACGCCGCTCGAGGCGGGGGTCGGCGGGCGCCCCGCCGGGTCCCATTCGGAAGGTCACTCGTGCGGCCTCCCGGAGGCGAGGAGGCTCGCGCTCGCACCCGGCGCCGGCACGAGGCTCCAGCGCTGCAGGAGAGCGGCCAGCGGAATCGCCGCCAGTCCCGTTGCGATCATGGCGCCCGGAGCCTGCGCCACGAGGCGAGTCCAGTCCCCTCCCGTCTGGGGCAGCAGGAAGGCAGAGATCGCCCCCAGGAGAACGAAGTCGACACCCTGGTAAGCGGCCGAGTAGACGCCCCAGGGAAGCGGCGCGCGGAGGTAGAGCGTGCGGTCAGCAAGTCGGGTGGCTGCGCAGGCGGTACCCCGAAGCAGCGCGTAGGTCCCGACCGGTGCGCCCGAGAGGAGATCCACCACGAACCCCAGGGCAAACGCTCCGAGGAGCGAGCGGGTCGCCGCGTGCCGGAGACCCAGCGCCAGCGCGAGGATGAGCAGGAGGTCGGGACGGAACGCCTCCGGAAAGGTGCTGGCCACGAGCTGCTGGAGGGCGAGGAGCGCTAGCGTGAGGGCCAGAAACTTGAGCTGCAGCGTCAAGGGTCGCCGCTCGCCCGGAACAGGACGTCGCCCCGGGTCTCGAAGTCCTCCGGAGTCGGCATCTCCTTCTGGTCGAGGATCACGAAGACCTCCTCGAGGCGGCGGAAATCGACGCTGGGCTCGAGCTCGGCGGTCAGGAACAGGCCGTACGGCTTGCGGTGCACCGCGGAGACCCGACCAACGGGCAGTCCCTTGGGGTACACGAGGTCGAGGCCGGAGGTGAGCAGCAGGTCCCCGACCTCGACGTCCTCATCCCGGAGCACGTACTCGAACCCACAAGTCTCGGCAGAACGCCCACGCACGGTCCCTCGCGTGCGGGTCCGCTGTACGTAGACGTCGATTCGGCTCTGGGGGTCGATGACCATCAGCACCCGCGCCGCATCCGCCGTTGTGCCCGCAACAACTCCCGCGACCCCGGCGGCGGCAATGACCGGCATCCCC
>DAOUZG010000030.1 GCA_030665705.1 Deltaproteobacteria bacterium
CAGGCACCCCGGAACCCGACGTGCTCCACGGGCTGACGCTCGTGCCGCGGTGATGCCATCTCGGTCTGGCCGGGTGTAGGCTCTCCCACAACTTCGAAGGGGGGCCGGACCTTGGGGAGACACACGGTGGGGAGACCGAGCCGGAATGCGGCCGCGTGGGCGCTAGCCGTAGCCGTTGGCCTCTTGTTTGCTCGCCCGGCCTTGGCTGAGACCCGACCCTGGGCGGTTCGGGTCGACGAAGAGAACGCCGGTCGGACGCTCGTGGGCGGGCCCGATGCGATCGGGGGGGTCGGCGATTGGGCTTTCGGCAACGGGACACTCTGTGCGGTCGTGAGCGATCCGTCCCACGAAAACGACGTCTCCGTTACGGGCGGTGCGTTGGTGGATCTCGGCCACTGCGGGAGGGACGACGATCAGTTTCTGATCCTGGAGCAGCTTCTCAATCTCTCTCTCGCCAACCTGGTTACGGTCACGAGCGTGACGCCGACGACGGACACGGTCTCCGCGAAGGTCGTCACACGCGGCGAGCGGGAAGGCGTAGTCCTCGAGACGAGCTACACCCTCGATCTCGAGCAGCCGACCCGCCTCCGTGTGGTCTCGCGGCTTACGAGACGTACGGAGGGCGCCTCGGTATTCGGGGTCGGAGTGACCCTCGCCAACGTCGAGGCGTTGAGACCGTTCGTGCTCTCGACCCGGAACACCGCCTGGTCTCGGGGATTTGTGCACGTCCCCTTTTTCGGAAAGGGGATGGGCGCTGCGGGCCGCGCGGCGGTTCCGATGGACGTCCTCGTCACGGTCGGAGAGAGTGCGATCGACCCGGGCATCGCCTATGGCACCCGGCTTGTCTCCGCCCGCCGCGAGTCTGCATCGGGGGAGCTCGTCGAGGTGCCGCGCTTCATCCTGGCGGACGACATGGTCTCCATCCTCGCGGTCTTCGTCCGTCCCTTCTGGATCGGTGATGGAACCGGGCTAGGCTGGCTCCAGTTCCTGCAGACCCGATTCATGGATCTCGCGATCGGCGACGCACTCGTGATCGAGCAGGAGCTCTGGGTCGGTGAGCGATCGGACGTCGCTTCGGTAACGAATCAGCTTTTCGCCGATGAGCCGCTCGTCTTCGGGCGAGTCGACGATGCGACCGCGCGGATCCACATCGATCGCGCCGACGAAACCCCCTTCACCGAGGTTCGCCCCGACAACGATGGGTCCTTCGGACTCCGCCTCCCTCCCGGCGAGTACCGCATCAGGGCTCTGGCCGCGGGCGGACGCGAGGCGCGGAGCTCCTTCCGGGTCCGAGACCCCGAGCTCGACCTCGGCACCGTCGAGCTCGGTCCCGCGGCCCGCGTGCGCCTGCCCCGGGGGAGCCCGATGCGGCTCGTCTTCCTCGGTCAGGATGGAACTCCCGATCCCCGGTTCGGAGACGAGCTCCTCGGCTTCACGTTGATCGGTGGCGAGGAGGTTCGACAGACGGCCGGAGTCCGCTATGTGCCCCTGTCGGGATCATCGGACGACCCGGCATGGGTCGTCGTTCCGCCCGGACGCTATCGGGTACTCGCGACACGCGGTCCGGAGTTCTCGGTGACGCAAGCTCAGCTCGTCGTCGAAGCGGGAGAGACCGTCACCCTCGCGATCGAGCCTCCTCGTCGTGAGCTCGAGACGCCCGGCTGGATCTCGGCGGACTTCCACGTGCATGCGAGCCCGAGTCTCGACACGGCGCTTCCCCTTCGCACCCGCGTGGCCTCCTACGTCGCCGAGGGAGCGGAGGTCCTGATCTCGAGCGATCACGACATCGTCACGGATTACGCGCCGCTCATCGCCGAGCTCGGCCTCGAAGACGAGCTAGCCAGCATGGTGGGACTCGAGGTGACGAGCGAGGTCAAGACGAAGGTCGCACCTCACACCATCGGCCACGCCAACGCCTTCCCGGTGCCCATCCGACCGAAGGCGTATCGACGCGGTGCCGTTCCCAACGAGGGTCGCCGATGGCGCGAGATCATCGCGGATCTGCGCGCGCTCGGAGGGGAGCGTGTCGTCCAGCTCAACCACCCGCGGCACCCTGGCGGCGTGATGCATCCCCGCGATCTCTTTACGCACCTCGCCTCTGTGGGCAGACCCTTTGATCCGACACGGCCACTCTCGGAGCCTCCAAACCACGTTCTCATCGAGAGAGACCCTGCAACCGGGATCCGCGATATCGACTTCGACGCGATCGAGCTGCTCAACGGCGCCCAGATGGACGCCTACCAACTGGTGCGGGAAGACTGGTTCTCTCTGCTACGTCAGGGGATCGTTCTGACCGCCACCGCGAACAGCGACTCTCACACCCTGCAGGCTCTGGTTGCGGCTCCTCGCAACTACGTACGGGTCTCTCGCGACAGTCTATCGGGGTTCAACGCTGACGAGTTCGTGCGCTCCGTCCGCGCACACCGCACTTTCGGAACGACGGGGCCCGTAATCGACGTGGAGCTCGGAGGAGCCGGTATCGGCGAGCGATTCCGGGGCGGCACGGGCACGCTTCGGCTCGCCGTGCGCGCCGCCGGCTGGGTCCCCGTGTCCGAGGCACGCGTGTACGTGAGCGGGGTACTCGCGTACACCGGCTCCGTTTCGAGCGGCGGTGTCCTCGCGGTGCCTCTGGAGTTCCCGCGCGACTCGTTCGTGACCGTCGAGGTCGAGGGGATCCCCGACGATCTCTACGCCTCGATTCTACCGGGCCTCGTTCCGTTCGCCTTCTCCAACCCTGTTTTCGTCGATGCGGATGGCGACGGCGCGTGGAGCCCACCCGGACTCGAGTGAGCGATGGATCGTTCCGTCAGGCGAGCCGCCCGGGGACGAAGGGGTGGGAGCTGGAGAGCCCGCCGCAGGCGGCGATGGCCTGGCCGTTGATGTAGCTCGACTCTTCACTTGCCAGGAAGAGTGCGAGGTTCGCGATCTCCTCGGGCTGCCCGGCGCGTCGGGTCGGATTGAGCTGGCCGATCCGGTGCTCGGTGCCGCGCTGCCGGGCCAGCTCGAACATGGGACGCGTCATCGCGGTTTCGATCAGTCCCGGACAGATCGCGTTGACGCGCACTCCGGTTCCGGCAAGCTGGTTCGCGGCGGTCTGCACCAGACTGATGATGCCGGCCTTGCTCGCACTGTATTGGGTCGAGCCGGCCGCCGACCGGAGCCCCGCCACGGAGGCGGTGCAGACGATCGATCCTCCCCCACCCTTCGCGATGACCGGGGCCGCGTGCTTGATTCCGAGAAACGCGCCGATCAGGTTGACCCGGAGGACCTCGAGCCAGTCCTCCACCGTGAGTTCCAGAACCGGAACCGGCCGACCGCTGATCCCCGCGTTTGCGAACAGCACCTCGAGCCCGCCGAATCGCTTCACGCACTCCTCCACGGCTGCCCGAACCTCCGCCTCGTGCGCCACGTCGATTCTCTGTGCGAACCCTTCGCCCCCCTCTCGCTTCAGCTCCTCGACCGTCTCGGACAGACCCTGATCGTTGACGTCTGCCGCCAGGACCCGTGCGCCGTTCCGCGCGAACAGGAGTGCTGCTGCCCGGCCGATTCCGCTTGCCGCGCCGGTCACGATCGCGCGCTTCCCCTCCAACCTTCGTTTCTCGTCCATGGCGTCAGGGTAACCGGAAGGACCGAGTTTTCGCATCCGACGGAGGTTCTCCTCGGGAGGTCGGCTGCTGCTGGGTGAGGCAGTGGACACCTCCGAGGCCGCGCACGAGTACTCGGCAGGGGACGCCGATCACACGCCGCTCGGGGAAGAGCGGGGTGAGCCGCTCGAGCGCAGTCCAGTCCGTCGGGACACCGAAGACCGGCACCAGAACCTGGGAGTTCGAGATGTAGAAGTTCACGTGGCTCGCGGGCAGTCGCTCACCCTCCGCCTCGATCGGCGGCGGCATGGGGATTTCGATGACCTCGAGCGGTCGACCTCTCGCGTCCCGGGCCTCCCGGAGCCGCGAGAGGCACGCCTCCAGAACCTCGTGGTTGGCGTCGTGGGGGTTTGTCTCCCGGGCGCAGACCACTCGACCCGGGCCGACGAAGCGAGCCACATCGTCGATGTGGCCGTCGGTGTCGTCCCCATCGATCCCACCCGGCAACCAAACGACGTGCCCGAGGCCGAGCAGCTCGGAGAGCCGTTCTTCCAGATCCGCACGGGAGAGCCCCGGGTTACGGGCGGGGTCGATCAGCGTCGGCTCGGTTGCGAGCAGCGTCCCCTCCCCGTCGACGTCGAGCGCACCCCCTTCGACGACGAGTCCCGGCTTGAGCGTCTTGGCTCCAGCAAGCCGCGCCACGATCCCCGCAAGGGCATTGTCTCGGTCCCACGGAGGGTACTTTCCGCCCCACGCGTTGAAGGTCCAGTCGAGGGCCACGAGCTCTCCCCGACCATCCAGGACGAAGGTGGGGCCGGTATCGCGCAGCCACGAGTCGTCGGTCGAGGCGGTGTGGAGCGCGATCCGCGCATCCGAGCCGAGCGGCCCCAGTTTCTTCCGGACGTGACGTTCGTGCTCCGCGTCCTGCACGAGGAGCCCGATCGGCTCACTCTCGACGAGCAGTCGCACGAGCACACCGAACTCCTGCTCCGCCTCGTCGAGACACCCGGGCCACGTCTCCGCGTTGTACGGCCAGCCCAACCATGTGGCTGCGTGGGGCTCCCACTCGGCGGGAAGCCGCAAGCCGGAGCCCCGGTTCTTTGCCACGTTCAGCGGCGATAACGGACGAGGAGGTCGCCGTAGGCGTCCACGCGCCGGTCCCGGAGGAAGGGCCAGCTCCGACGCTGCTCCTCGATCCGTGAGAGTGGGCAGTCGACGATGAGGACGGCCTCACGATCGGGTGGAGCTTCCTCCAGAATCCGTCCCTGCGGATCCGCGACGAATGAGGATCCGTAGAACTCGAGGTTCTGTTCCCGACCCACGCGGTTCACCGCGGCGACGAAGACCCCGTTGGCGATGGCGTGAGCCCGCTGGATGGTGATCCAGGAGTCCCGCCCTGCGGCCCGCTCCTCGTTTCCCTCGTCAGGTACCCAGCCAATCGCCGTCGGGAAAAAGAGAACCTCCGCGCCGTCCAGGGCCACGAGCCGCGCCGCCTCGGGAAACCACTGGTCCCAGCAGATGAGCAGCCCGACCCGTCCTGCCCGCGTGTCGAAGGAGCGGAATCCGAGGTCTCCCGGCGCGAAGTAGAACTTCTCGGAGAAAAGCGGGTCGTCCGGGATGTGCATCTTGCGGTAGAGCCCCGCAATCGATCCGTCCGCATCGAGCACGACGGCGCTGTTGTGGTAGACGCCGGCACCCCGCCGCTCGAAGATCGGTGCGACCAGGACAAGCCCGAGCGACGAGGAGAGCTTCGAGAGGCGCTCGGTCGTCGGTCCGGGGATCGGCTCTGCGAGATCGAACCGATCGGCCCGCTCCTCCTGGGGGAAGTACCGGGTTCGGAACAGCTCCGGGAGACAGACGATCTCGGCGCCGCGCTGGGCGGCGTCGCGAATCGCGGACTCCGCACGCTCCACGTTGAGCTTGGGCTCCTCGTCCATCTGGAGCTGGACGAGGGCGATCCGCCGGACTCGCGTTTCTGGGGCCATGGGGTCCAGTATCGCGCGGCCGCACGCGGCGACAAGGGCCCCACGATCGGCGGCGCTGAGCAGCCCGCGAGGGGAGTGGGTTTTTGAGATGGGTTCTAGTCGTCTGCCGGGTTCTTCTTGGCAGCAGAAGGCGTGCGGCGTGGACGAGTCGCCGCGGCCTTTTTCCGGCTGCTCGCGGGCCGCTTGCGGGTGGCGCTGGGCTCACGCGCCCCTGTCTTCTTCGTTCCCTTCTTTCGGGTGGTCTTCTTCCGGGTCGTCTTCTTGCCGGTCGTCTTTCGCCCCCGGGTCGAGCGGCCTCGGCCGCCGGCCTTCCCGGTACGCGGCGGGAACTCGAACCCGTGTCGCCCGGTCGGCTTCAGGAAGAGGACCGCGGCGAAGGGACGCTGGTTCCTGGAGGTGAAATCGGAGAGCAGTTCGGTCCGGCCGTTCCGGACGTAGCCCTCCGCCTCCTCCCGCGTGATCTCCCGCTTGCACACCGTGCGCGGGAGGACGAAGGGGCAGCCCTTCTCTTCGTCACTCGCCGCCTGGTGACGGCTGCAGACGTAGTGGGTCGGCGTCTCGATCACCGATCCGGTCTTGTCGATCGGGCAGGCGGCGAGGGGTTCCTCGTTGACCTCGTACTCCGCCTCGGCCACCGCCCGTTCTCCCGAGGCCTCGGAGACCGGGACGAGCTTGAGTTCGCGTCCCTCGAGCTTGAGGACCCCGCTGTACGTGCGGCCGTCTCGGGTCAGGAAGCCATCCAGGACCGGGGTCTCCCCCTTCTCGAGCAGGAGACGCACCGTGGCACGGTCGGTGTAGCGCCCCGCCTTGTCCTTCCAGAGGCGGAACGGGCAGTCCTCGCCCGGGTCGACAGACGGATCCTCCTGACAACGGTAGAACCAGGCCCGTTCGTACACCGGTTGGCGTCGTTCACATGGGCAGGTTCCCAGTGACTCTTCATCAGGGTAGAGATCCTCGTAATCGAAGCTCCGAGCGCGGTCCACGATGTGGGTCGTGTACTCGACGATCTCCTTCATGAAATCGGGTGCGGTCCGGGTCCCGTGCTCGACCTCGCGGAGCCGGAACTCCATATCCCCGGTTAGCTCCGCCGAGGCGAGGCGATCGGCGTGGATGCGCCGCAGCACATCGATGAGCCGGACGCCCTTGACCGTGGGACGTAGCGACTTTCCCTGCCGCAGCACGTATCCCTTTACGATGAGGTTTTCGATGACGTCGGCCCGAGTGGCCGGGGTTCCGATCCCCTTCTCGTGGAGCGCCGCCGCGAGTTCATCGTCCTCGATGTACCGCCCCGCGTTCTCCATCAGCGTAAGGAGCCGCGCCTCGGTGATCCGTGGCGGTGGCTTCGTCTGCTCAGACTGGACCTCCGCCGCCCGGTTCTCGACCCCGACCCCCTCGACGCTCTCCTCGCCCGCCCGTAGAGGCGGGAGCGGCTGGTCCTCCTGTTCGGTCTGGCCGAGCACCGTGCGCCAGCCTGGATCATCGAGCGTACGGGCGCGAGAGCGGAAGCTGTGCGCTTCCACCTCGGTGATCCGCTCGACCCGCGTCCAGACGGCTTCGGGGAAGAAGGTTGCCAGGAAACGTCGAACGACCAGGTCGAAGAGCCGGCCGTCGTCCCCCGTGAGGGGCGTCTTCGGGAGGAGGCCCGTCGGGATGATGGCGAAATGGTCGGTCACTCCCGCGTCGTTGAAGGTCCGCTTGTCGTTCTTCAGCCCGCGTTCCTGCAGACGCTTGGCCCACTCCTGATAGCTCCCCTTCGTGGCGAGCGTTCCGATCGTCTGATTCACCGTCTCCCGGTAGTCGGAGGGGAGACAGCGCGAATCCGTGCGCGGGTAGGTGAGAACCTTGTGGCCGTCGTAGCAGCGCTGAGCCGCGTTCAGCGTACGGCGGGCGGACCACGTGAAACGCTGGTTGCACTCGCGCTGGAGGCTCGTCAGGTCGAACAGCGGCGGGGCGGTTTCGCGACTCGGCTTTCGCGTCTCGCGCGCCAGCCCCGCACGACCGCGAACCGCATCCGCGATCGCTCGGGCGCGCTCCTCGTCGAAGATCCGATCGTCGCGAGCATCCGCAGCGGCCTCGGGCGCGCGGAAGCCCGGGTCGAACCAGAGGGAGGTGTAGCCGTGCCCATCGGCCTGAAACTGCACCTCGATCCTCCAGTAAGAACGGGGAACGTGTGCGAGTACCTCCAACTCGCGGTCGACCACGATCGCCAGGGTCGGCGTCTGGACCCGGCCGGCCGACCAGGCGGCCTTCTCCCTCCTGCCACGCAGGCGCTTGGTCAGGGCGCGCGTGGCATTCATCCCAATGAGCCAGTCGGAGTGCGACCGGCAGGCCGCAGCGGAAGCAAGGCCGTCGTACTGCTCCCCGGGTGCCAGGTGCGCAAAGCCTCCCCGGATAGCCGCGGAGGTCATCGACTGCAGCCAGAGCCGCTTCACGGGCTTCCGGCTCCCCAGGAACTCCATGATCTCCCGGAAGATCAGCTCGCCCTCCCGGCCAGCGTCGCAGGCGTTGATGACCTCGGTGACGTCGGCTCGCTTGAGGAGCTTGCGGATCACCCGGACGCGCTCGCTCAATCCGGATTTGGGCTTGAGCCGGAACTCGCGCGGCAGGATGGGGAGCTGATCGAGCACCCAGCGCTTGTAGGCGGGGTCGAGGTCCTCCGGCTCGAGCAGCTCAACGAGGTGCCCGACCGTGTAGGTCACGACGTATCGGTCGTTCTCCCAGTACCCCTCGTGCTCGGCGAGGCTGTCCAGGGCGGCTACGATGTCGCGCGCCACACTCGGCTTTTCCGTGATCACCAGGGACTTGCTCACCGGTCCTCCTCGCATCGGAGCCCGACCCTAGTAGCCCGACCCGGCGGAGAGGGCAACCCAACGCGGTCCCGGAGCATGGAAGATTGTGCTCCCACTGAGTCTCATGGGCACACCTCGGTCGAGAACGCCTGGGCCCTTAGCGGCTCGCGGCCCGCGGGAGAGGGCGGTGTCGCTTCTGGATGAAGGCCGGCGTCCGCGTCTCCGCGACCACCAGGCTGCCGTCACGAGTACGAGCTGGCCGGAACGGTTCCAAGTGCCCAGCCCGGTAGCCCTTTTCCGTTTCTTCCCTCCCGGAGAGGGAATTCCCGGCGCCGCCCCTTCGAGGCTCTCGCGGTCTGCAGATCCCGGATGCGATCCGCCCGAGCCCGCGCTACTCCCTGCGGCTCCCGGCGAGTCCGAGGCGCTCGAGCTCCCTCCCGATCAGGTGCGCCGCCGCTCGGTGACCTGCGGGCGTGAGGTGTCGGTCGAAGCGGTAGTAGAGGGGCTCTCCTTCGCGAGAGTAGATCTCCTGGAACCCCGGGAGCAGATCGATGACGGGGACGCCTGCCTCGCGCCCGAACTCGAGCAGACGCTCCTGAACCGTGAAGAGGATGGGATCGAGGCCGACGATTCGGACGTCAGACTTC
Source organism: Deltaproteobacteria bacterium (assembly GCA_030665705.1). GTDB lineage: Bacteria > Myxococcota_A > UBA9160 > SZUA-336 > SZUA-336 > DAOUZG01. The sequence goes on from DAOUZG010000030.1 coordinate 9,006, forward strand.
ACCTGGACCTGGTCGGGGATCACGGCAATCAGAGGCTTCGCACCCTGCTCGACCGACACTCGAACGATCTCCCGGAGCAGCGCGAGGACGAGGTCCCACGCGGCCTCGGCTGCATCCTCATCGAGGATGCCCGCCTCGCGGACCCAGAGCCCGAGCTTCTCACGGAGGATGTACCGGGCGATCTTGATCCGATCGCTCACGAATCGATACGTGTAGCTTCGGCTGAGCAGAGGATGCCGGCGCTGCTTCGGCTCGGACGAGCGGGTGTCTAGAGGGGGCGCGTCGGGGACGTGGACCGTGAGGGTGCCGTTCTCCAGGGAAAATCGGGCGTGGCGTCCCCTGGGGGCTTCGCCGAGATCGTTCCAGAAGAACCCGATCAGGACGATGTCGGGTGAGAGATCGAACCCCAGCTCCTGCAGAAAGAGGAGCTCTTCTCCGGTCGAGTAGGCGGGAACCCCCCCATTGATGACCTCGAGATCGGGATGGAACTGCTCGAGCCTGGCACTGTAGGTTTCATCATTTTCGACTCCCAACCCGTAGGTCATGGAGTCGCCGAGGACCAGAGTCCGGACCTTGTCCGGGGGCTTTCGCTCTGGTACCTCGGGGCTTCGAAGTCCCATCGAGTTGTGCTCAACGATGACACGATACTCGGCTTTCCCGTACTCGAGCCGGATGCTCGGCTTGTTCGCCCAGCCGAGCTTGGGATGAAACTGAATGTTTTCCCGCGGGGCCCTGAAATAGTATCCGTCCCAGAAAAGCCGGAAGCCGATCTCCAAGACTGCGAACGTCAGCGTCAGCGAGACTACGACGAGGACCCCGTCGAGAATTCGTCGTTTGAGTGGACCGTCAGCCATCGCTCCGCTGACGCGGTCCGCCTCGTTGGTCCCTCATACGGGGAAACCGATGGTTCTAGCTCCCCGTCTCTTCGAGGAACCGAAGCACCTGCTCGGGGTGGTCAGCCGCCTTCGCAACCCGCTTCCAGTGTTTGGCGACACGGCCCTTCGGGTCGATGAGAACGGTGGAGCGGATCACGCCGGTCGTCTTCTTTCCGTACATCGTCTTCTCACCCCAGGCCCCGTACTTCTCCATCACCTTGCGGTCTGGGTCGGACAGAAGCACGAACGGCAACTTGTACTTGCTGCGGAAATTCTGGTGGGAAGCCTCGGAATCGGGGCTCACGCCGACCACGACCGCATTTCGTCTGGTTGTCTTGGCGTGGAGCTGGCGGAATCCGCAGGCTTCCTTCGTACAGCCCGGCGTGTTGTCCTTCGGGTAGAAGTAGAGAACCACCCACTTACCCCGGAGATCCCGGAGCGACACCTTGTTGCCGTCGGCGTCCGGAAGTGTGAATGCAGGTGCTACCTTTCCCTCCTCGATCGCCATCGAACTCCTCCTCGAGATCCCCCCACACTCGAGCGCCGCGGGACGCAGGGGACAGAGTATAACCGGACGGGGTCGGGGCTAGTGTCCTGTCCCGGAAGTTCGCTTGCATTCCCGGCGGCCGTTGCATCCGTGCTTGCGGCGTTGCACTCGCTCGGAATAACGACTGATATGCCTCGCTCGCGCGCCTTGCGAGCCCGGCGCCTCGGCCGCGGGAAACGCGTCGGAACTCCCGGGACAGGACACTAGCGCTCCCCCGAGAAACGCATCACTCGAGAT
>DAOUZG010000237.1 GCA_030665705.1 Deltaproteobacteria bacterium
ATTTTTTCGGCCCTATCGGCGTTCGGCTGGGCGCCGCTGAAAGTGGAGGAGTTGGGCAACATCCCCCGTTTTCCCGACGTGGAACACATCCCGAACACACTCGACGAGACAGCGGTCAGGATCGAAGCCAGCCTTACCTTCGCGCCTGACGCACCGGATCCGTTTCAGAGGCCTCTATGGGATTCGCGCCGTGGGAGTGGTTCCCGAGCCCGAGACCACCGCGCTCGTCGTGCTTGGGTTCGCCGGTCTCACGGCCTTGAGGCGAGTGAGTCGGCGGAAGGCTCCTAGCTCTTAGCTTCCCCCGTTCAAACCTAACCGACAAAAACCCGAGCCTGGGAACAGTTTCGCCTGATGGGCGAATCTATGGGAGACTAAAGGGCGTCAGGGCACGGGGTTTGTGGCGGGGCGGACGGGACTCGAACCCGCAACCTCCGGCGTGACAGGCCGGCGCTCTAACCAAATTGAACTACCGCCCCGATCGCGTGTTCAATACCGAACCCCCCTCGTTCCCGCAATCGCGGGGCCCCCTGCCTACAGGCCCACGGATTCCCGGCCGATCTCGTCGCTGAGGGAGGGGAATCTGAGTAGTCGCGCGGGCGGAGAGGCCGTCTACGTCCGGCTCCCGGCGCGGGACCCGCTGGAGTCGCGGATCCGCGCCGTACTTCGGGAGCCGTTCGAGCCGACCGGAGAGGCGGGTCGGGGGGTGGACGTGCGCGTGGTCGGGCCCGCCGAGCTCAACGACGAGGGGCCGAAGCTCCTCCGGCGCCTGCGCCTGCGCCACCCGCAGACCCCGACCGTGGTGCTCCTGCCGTGTGCCGCCTCGGCAGAGACCGTCCGCGACTGCTACCAGGAAAAGGCTGCGGAGGTGGTCTTCACAGAGGAGCTCGAAACCGCCCTTCCACGAGCCCTCTTCCGCGCCGTCGAGCGGGCTCGCACCGCCCAGGGCGAGGAGGAGACCGCCGCGCACATGGCGCTCGAACTCGGAAGCCGGGCGCGAAAGCTCGCCGAGGCGCTCGACCAGCTCATCGGCGCCTACGACGAGACGCTCGCGGCGCTGGTAGCGGCGCTGGACAGCCGGGAGCGCGAGACCGCCTGCCACTCCCAGCGCGTCGCGGCCTACTCGGTCCTGCTCGGGATGCGGATTGGCGTGACGGACCGTGCCCTCGAGAGCCTCTACCGCGGGTCCCTCCTCCACGACATCGGCAAGATCGGGATTCCCGACGCCATCCTGCTCAAGCCCGGACGGCTCGAGCCGGGAGAGTGGGAAGTGATACGGCAGCACCCCGAGATCGGTGCCTCCATTCTCGGGCGGATTTCGTTTCTCGGTGACGCGGTCGAGGTGCCACTTGCGCACCACGAGGCGTGGGACGGAAGCGGCTACCCGCGCGGGCTCCGAAAGGAGGACATCCCGCTCTCGGCCCGGATCTTCGCAGTGGTCGACACCTATGACGCTCTTCGCTCCGAGCGTCCTTACAAGGCCGCAATGGAGCACGAGGCGGTTGTCGAGATCATGAAAGAGGCGACGGGGCAGAGGCTCGACCCGGAGCTCGTGAGAACCTTCGCGAGCGAGCCGAACTCCACCTGGTTTCGGCTCAGCGAGGCGGCCCGGAGCCAGGGCACCTTCGCGGCCGCGATGCGCGCCTGCCTGTCGGAGCCCGGTCGATGACCGGAGAGCTCGCGCTGCTCGGAGAGATTCTTCAGCTCGCCGGTGATTCCGACGTCTCTCTGGACCAGTTTGTCGGGTCGGTGGGACAGAGCCCGAGCCTTGCCGCTCGCGTCCTGCGTGTCTCCAACTCCGCCCTCTACGGAATGGAGGGACGCGTGCAGCGGCTGGACCGGGCCGTCCTGATCCTCGGCGTCGAGGCGGTGGCGGGCATTGCCGCCTCTGTCGTGGTGGCGGACCGGGCGCGGCGGGCTCGAATCCGCGAGCTTCCCGCGGACGCCTTCTGGCTTCATAGTCTAGAGAGCGGGGTCTGCGCCGAGCTCCTTGCCCGGTTCTTGGGCCTCGGGACCTACCGCGAGGCCTACCTGGCCGGACTGCTTCACGACCTGGGTGTGGTCGACCTGCTCGTGACCCACGGTCGTCGGTACGAGGACCTACTGCTCGACGCCCACGTCTCGGGGCGATCGTTGGACTCGATGGAGAGCGAACGCCTCGATGAAACGCACGGCCAGCGTATCGGAACGGAGGCTACCGGCTGGGGGCTGCCCGAGTCTCTGCGGCTGGCAATCGCTCACCACGATCATCCCGAGGAGGCCCCCGGATCCTCCCAGACGCTTGCACGGATCGTCCTCGCGGGTCATGCCGTCACGCGGGGCGAGCTCGCCCCGTGGACCGATCACCCCCCGGAGGGCGACCCCTCGCTTGCCCTGGAGACGCTGGGAGTCACCGAGGCGGACACCGAGGAGATTCGCACGCTGGTGCGCGAGCGGATCAAGGTCTCCGCCTCTCTCTTCAGCTAGTCGACTTCGCCGCGCAGATAGCGGATCCCGCGCTCTACGCCTTCGAGCGAGATCTCGAGCACGAGTGGAAGCCCGAGAAACGAGGTGTGATGGACGAGCCGTCGTAGCCCCTCCCCAATCGTTCCCTCCCCCGGTACCGCGTGCCGGTCCCGGTGGCAGCCCGCTTCCCCTTCCGCGTCGTTCAGGTGGAACGCCACGAGGCGCTCCCGAAGCCCGAGACGCTCGAGGGTCTCCGCGAGCCGTTCGATGGCGTCGGATCGAGAGAGATCGAATCCCGCGGCGTGCAGGTGGCAGGTGTCGAGCACGAGACCGAGTCGGTCCGCGGGCGCTCCGAGCCCGTCGATCAGCTCCGCCATCTCTTCCAAGGTCTGAGTCAGCTCGCTCCCCTCGCAGCAGTTCTCCACGAGCGCGCGCGCGGGTCCGTTCGCGCGCTCGAGGAGCTGAGCGAGCTTTCGCTGGGCGGCCAGGACCGCTTCGCGTCTGCTCTTGTGCCCTTTTGCATAGCCGACGTGAAAACAGACTCCGGCAAGCCCGAGCCTCCCCGCGAGATCGAGATCCCCGACCAGGCTCGAGAGCGAGGCGTTGCGGATCCGCCCCTCCAGACTCGCGAGGTTCACCAGAAGCGAGCCGTGAACCATCCCCCAGGGCCGCGATTCTCGCCCGTCGGCCCGCTCGAGGAAGAGCGCCTGGTCCTCCAGGGTCGGGATGCCCGTCTTGCCGAAGCGCTGCGGGTCGCGAAGGGTCGTCTGAAAGGCGTCGACCTCGAACCGATCGAGCAGCGCGGGGATCTCGGCAAGGGGCGGGTCGATATGGATGGCCGGTCGGAGGCCGGATGAATCAGGCACCGTCGCGACTCCTGCGCAACGGGGCGCTCCTTGGCCGGTCGACGCCTGACCCCGGGCCTACGGACTCGGAGCCACGCAAATCTGCGCCGCGAGGATGTCGGCGATCAAACCCGGGAAAAGCGCATCGGCCTGCGCGTTGTTCCGCGGGATC
>DAOUZG010000116.1 GCA_030665705.1 Deltaproteobacteria bacterium
GACGATCATCACCTGGGCCGCGCCCGCCCTCGGCGTCGGTGGGATGTTCTTCCTGGTCAACCTCTACCTGATGAAGTTCTCAACCGACGTGCTGCTCATCGCGCCGGGCGCGATGGGGCTGATCTTCGGGCTCTCGAGAATCTGGGACGCCGTGTCGGATCCCCTTGCCGGATACCTCTCCGACCGAACCAACACACGGATGGGGCGACGTCGTCCCTGGGTGCTCGGCGCGGCACTGCCGGGCATTGCGGTGTTCCTGATGGTCTGGAGCCCACCCGAGGCTCTGTCGGGTATCCCCCTGGTTCTCTGGATGGGGGTGGGGATCTTCGGCTTCTACACCGCCATGACGATCTTCAGCGTGCCGCACGCCTCGCTGGGGGCGGAGCTCAGCACGAGCTACGACGACCGCAACCGGATCTTTGGCACCCGGCAGATCGCCTTCAACAGCGGAGCGTTCCTGGCCCTGATCGGCATGTCCATGCTGATCCGATCCGAGGATCCACGCAGCACGGCCTTCGGAATCGCTATCGTTGCTTCCCTGATCACCGCCGCGATGATCATCTGGTCGGTTGCCTCGGTTCGGGAGCGGCCCGAGTACCAGGGCCGCGGTGCCACGCACGCGCTCTCGGCGTTCAAGGACGTCCTGGGCAATCCGCACGCGCGGCTCCTCTTCGTCGTGTTGCTGATCGAGCACCTGGGAGTCGCGACGATCACAATCCTCACGCCGTACGCGGCCCAGTATCAGATCGGTACACCGGAGAAGACGCCCGTCTTCGTGCTCTGCTACATGATTGCCTCCGCAGCCACGGTTCCGATCTGGGTCCGACTCGCCAGGCGGTTCGGAAAGAGAAACCTCTGGCGCTTCTCGATGACGATGACCGGCCTCGCCTTCGGCGGAATGTTCCTGGGACAGAGGGGGGACGTGCTGCTGATCTCGGTGCTCGCCGCGATCGGAGGTGCGGCGGGAGGCTGTGGCTCGGTCATCGGGCCTTCGATCCAGGCGGATGTGATCGACTACGACGAGTACAAGACCGGTCAACGCAAGGAGGGATCCTACTTCGCCGCGTGGAGCTTCGTGCTGAAGGGGGCCTCGGGGATCATGTTCGTGCTGACGGGGCTGGTGCTGCAGTTCTCCGGCTTCGTCCCGAACGTGGAGCAGACCGACACGGCCCGCCTCGCGATCCGGTCCCTGTTTGCTCTGTTCCCGCTGGTCGGCTGTCTGATCGGTGCGCTGCTCCTGTCGAGGTTCCGGCTCAACCGCGAGGAGCACGCCGAGATCCGCGCCGCCCTCGAAGCCAGGAGACAGGCAAAAATGTCGGAGAGCCTCGCATCACCCTCCTAGGCACCCCCAAGGCGGCAGGGTGCGGCCGACGGGGAAGGTCCCAACCCCCGCGCTTACTGCTCATCAGCTTCCTAAGCACCCGCGCAAGCGCCCCGAAGGCGGGAGGGCGCGGCCGCCAAGGCGCGTACGAAGTAACGCGCCGTGCGGGAAGGCGGGCTCTGCCCGCCGATAGCCCGCAGAGACCTGACCGTAACCCGCTAAGGCTCGATTGACCCGGAGGGGATTTCGTCTAAACTCCGGCCCCTTATGTACGCTGTGGTGCGCACGGGCGGGAAGCAGCTTCGGGTCGAGCCGGGCGACGTCGTCGACATCGAGCAGGTGTCGGGAGAGCTCGGGGATCGCATCGAGCTCTCCGAGGTCCTGCTGGTGGGCGGGGAATCGCTACGCGTCGGAACGCCGCTGGTCGAGGGCGCCCGGGTGATCGCCACGGTGCAGGGATCGGTGAAGGGCGAGAAGATCCGGATCTTCAAGCACAAGCGGCGCAAGCGCTACCGCCTGCGTCAAGGCCACCGACAGCGCTACACTCAGATCCGGATCGAGTCGATCGAGGGCTAGGGATGGCACACAAGAAGGGTCAGGGCAGCACCCGGAACGGCCGGGACAGCCGGGGTCAGCGCCGGGGAGTAAAGATCTTCGCGGGCGAACAGGTTCGGTCCGGGATGATCCTGGTCCGGCAGCTCGGGACCCCCATCCATCCCGGTCGAGGTGTCGGGAAGGGACGGGACCACACCCTGTTCGCGCTCCGTGCGGGGACCGTGCGCTACCTGCGGTCCGGCGAGCGGACGTACGTATCGATCCAATAGGTGGGTCTGCGCCCCACGGCGCGGCTCGACGGATCGACCCGCAGGGCGGGGGGCCACCCCCGCTCCACCGGTTTACGCCGATGGCAAGCCCCGATTTCATTGACGAGTGCCGCATCCATCTGAAGGGCGGCGACGGCGGACGCGGCTGCGTCTCGTTCCGGCGCGAGAAGTTTGTGCCGCGGGGCGGGCCCGATGGCGGAGACGGCGGGCGGGGCGGCTCCGTGATCCTCGAGGGGGACCCGGGGATGTCCACCCTGCTCGACATGCACCACCGCAAGCACTACCGGGCCGACCGCGGGGCCCACGGTAAGGGCGCCAGGAAGGATGGCCGGTCCGGGGCGGATCGGGTCCTGCGCGTTCCGCTCGGGACGATCGTGCGCGACGAGGAGACGGGAGCCGTCCTGCAGGAGATCCTGCGCCCCGGCCAGCGCTGGGTGGCGGCGCGGGGCGGTTCCGGAGGCCGAGGAAACGCGGGCTTCGCCACCCCGACGCGGCGGGCTCCCCTCTTCGCCGAGCCGGAAGGCCAGGGAGAGGAGCGCTGGCTCCGGCTGGAACTCAAGGTGCTGGCCGACGTCGGGCTGGTCGGCTTCCCGAACGCGGGCAAGTCGACGCTCGTGTCCCGGCTCTCGGCGGCGCGGCCCAAGATCGCGAGCTACCCCTTTACGACGCTCCAGCCCCATCTCGGGATGGTGGAGATCGATGACCGCCGGTTTGTCATCGCCGACATTCCGGGGCTCGTTCCCGGAGCGCACGAGGGTGTGGGACTCGGCGACCGCTTCCTCCGACACGTGGAGAGGACGCGGATCCTGCTGCACATGGTCGACCCGGCGCCGGTTCTAAACGGGGAGCCCGGCCGTCGTCCGGATTCGGACTACAACGCCCTCCGGCACGAGCTCGAGGCCTACGCTCCCGAGCTCGCTGCCCGGCCCGAGCGCGTCTATCTGGCAAAGGCCGATCTGGTCCCCGACCCAGCCGACCGGGAGCGGCTGGCTGCTCCGCTGCGGGCCCAGGGGGTCGAGCCGCGGTGGTTCTCGGCCGTAACGGGGGAGGGGCTGGACGAGTTGGTGCGCGAGCTGGCCGCGGAGGTGGGAAGCCGGTGAGCCGGGCGGAGCTGCGTCGGGCGCGCATGATCGTGGTGAAGGTAGGGACGTCGCTCCTAGCGCCCCCAACGGGTGACGTTCACGTGCGCCGCTTCTCGGAGCTTGCCCGGGGAGTGGCGAGCCTGATCGCGGCGGGCCGGCGCGCGGTGCTCGTCTCCTCCGGCGCGGTGGGGCTCGGCGTCCGACGTCTCGGCTGGGCCAAACGACCCACGACGCTGCCCGCCCAGCAGGCGGCCGCCGGCATCGGACAGATCGATCTCTGTCGGCGCTACGAGCGGGCCTTTGCCCGGCACGGGTGGGCCGTTGGTCAGATCCTGGTCACACACGCGGGCCTGGCCGATCGACGCCGCTTCCTGAACGCCCGACACACCCTCCAGACCCTGCTCGCACACGGCGCGGTGCCGATCCTCAACGAGAACGATTCGGTCGCCACCGAGGAGCTCCGGTTCGGCGACAACGACCTCCTTGCAGCGCAGGTTGTGAACTTGGCAAGGGCGGATCTGCTGGTCCTGCTCACGGACGTGGACGGTCTTCGCGAAGATTCCCTCGGCGGCCGACGCATCCCGGAGGTTCCCGAGGTGTCCCAGGCCCTGCTCGAGCGGATCTCTCCCGCCGAGGGGAGCCTCGGCAGCGGGGGGATGCGCTCCAAGCTCGAGGCCGCCCGGACCGCTGCGCGCTTCGGGGTCCCGACGGTGATTGCCGACGGACGGCAACGCGACGTGCTGGAGCGCATCGTCGCAGGAGAGGACGTGGGAACCTACGTGCCCGGATCCCCACGCAGGCTCTCGTCTCGAAAACACTGGATCGCCTACTCCCTCAAGCCCCGAGGATCGATTCGAGTCGACGGAGGAGCGGTTCGGGCGCTTCGGAGCCGGGGCCGCAGTCTCCTCCCGATCGGCGTGCTCGACGTGGAGGGACGCTTCTCCTCGGGCGACCTCGTTACCTGCATCACCGAGCGAGGGGAGGAGATCGCACGCGGGCTCTGCGCGTACAGCTCCGAAGAGCTCACCGTGATCAAAGGGGAGCGAACCTCACGGATCCTAGAGATTCTCGGCTATTCCAACGGGGACGAGGTCATCCACCGCGACAACCTCGTCATCCTGTAAGGGGAGCCGCCCCTGGGTTACCATCCATCGATGACGCTCGAGGCGCTGGCAGACGCGCTGGCCCAGAGGGCACGGAGCGCCGCAGACCGCCTGGCCGAGCTCCCCTCCCACACGAAAGACGCGATGCTGCGCCAGAGCGCGGACGGCCTCGAGGAGGCCCGCGCCGAGATCCTGGAGGCCAACCGAGCCGATCTCGAGGCGGGCCAGGGCCGAGGGCTTCCGGCTCCCGTCCTGGACAAAACACGCCTCGACGACCCTCGCTTCGACACCATGATCGCGGGCCTCCGGGACATCGTCGCCCTGCCCGACCCGGTGGGGGAGATGACCCGGATGTGGCATCGACCGAGCGGGCTCCAGGTCGGTCGGGTTCGGATTCCACTCGGGGTGATCCTGGTCATCTACGAGGCGCGCCCGAACGTCACCGCAGACGTCGCGGCCCTGTGCGTCAAGAGCGGCAACGCCGTCATCCTGAGAGGCGGGTCCGAGGCGCTCGAGTCCAACCGCGTGATCGCGCGCGTTCTTCGCCAGGCGGCGAGCAAGACCGGTGTCCCCGAGGATGCGATCCAGCTCGTTTCCCGGACCGACTACGAGCTGGTCGACCTGCTCCTTCGGCGCGAGGAGGAGATCGATCTCGTGATCCCGCGGGGCGGAGAGGACCTCATCCGCAAGGTTGCGGAGCTGTCTCGGATTCCGGTCCTCAAGCACTACAAGGGCGTGTGTCACGTGTATCTGGATCAGCACGCCGACCCGAAGATGGCGCGCGCGATCACGATCAACTCCAAGTGCCAGCGCGTTGCGGTCTGCAACGCCGCGGAGACGCTGCTCGTCCACGCGGTTCTGGCGGAGTCGGTACTTCCAGAACTTCTCGCGGAGCTGCACGGCCTGGGAGTGGAGATCCGTGGCTGCGACCGCACGCGAACTCTCTTCCCCGAGGCGGCGGCCGCCACCGAGGAAGACTGGCGGGAGGAGTACCTCGACAAGATCCTCGCGGTCCGGGTTGTGGATTCCATGGACGAGGGAATCGATCACATCCGGACATACGGGTCGAACCACACCGAGACGATCGTCACGGAGGACCTGCGGACGGCACGCGAGTTTCTCCGACGGGTCAACTCCTCGAGCGTGTTCGCCAACGCGAGCACGCGTTTCTCGGACGGCTTTCAGCTCGGGCTAGGTGCGGAGGTAGGTATCTCGACGACGAAGATCCATTGGTACGGACCGATGGGCCTGGAGGGCCTGACGACCCAGAAGTTCATCGCGTTCGGCGACGGTACGATCCTCGAGTGAACCTGGGCGTCTTCGGAGGTACGTTCAACCCGGTCCACATCGCACACCTGCGCGTGGCCGAGGAGGTTCTGGAGGCCCTAGGGCTACCTCGGATCTTGTGGATCCCCGCGGCGGATCCTCCTCACAAGCACGAGTCGCTCGCACCGGCCGCACACCGGCTCGAGATGGTCCGCCTGGCCACGGCCTCCAACCCCGCCTTCGAAGTCCTCGACCTAGAACTTCGCCGGGACGGGCCGAGCTACACAGTCGACACGCTGCGCACGCTCCGAGCACAGTACCGCGAGGCTCGTCTCTGGCTCGTGGTGGGGACCGACACCTTCGAGGAGATCGGGTCCTGGCACGAACCGGAGGCTCTGTTCGAGCTCGCGAACCTGGCCGTGGTTCCCCGGCCGGGGGAGCGGGAGGTGCCGCTCGAGCAGAGGCTCCCGGAGCGGCTCATGGCGCCGTTTCGCATCGGGCCGCAGGGACTCGAGCACCCCTCGGGCCATCACGTGCGCGAGATCGCGGTCTCCGGGCTCGCGATTTCCGCTTCGGACCTACGCCAGAGGATCACCCGCGGAGCCTCGATCCGATACCTCGTTCCCGAGCCGGTCATCGACTACATCCAAAAGCACCGACTCTACAGGGAGGGCCCTTGACGTCTAGAACCCATCTCAGAAACCCCGGACCGAGCCAGGCAACCCTGGCGGGCCGAGCTCAAGGCGTCG
>DAOUZG010000177.1 GCA_030665705.1 Deltaproteobacteria bacterium
TGGCGGCGTAGCTCAGCGGTTAGAGCAGGCGGCTCATATCCGCCGTGTCGGGGGTTCGATTCCCTCCGCCGCCACCAAAGCCCGGCTTCCGCCGACTACGCGCGTTCTGTACCCTGTCTTGAGACGTTCCGACACAAGCGGAGGCTTCTGACGGGCGAAGGCCCGATGGGGATGGGGATGAACACTCGAACCTACCCGAGCTCCAGGCGCTGCTACGTTCAGGGGTCGCGGCCCGATCTTCGCGTCCCTTTCCGAGAGGTCGTGCAATCCTCCACCACGGGGGACGGACGCGAGGGCGACAGCGTGGTCCGCCTCTACGACACGACCGGCCCCTACGGAGATCCCGATCAGAAGGTCGACGCCCGGTGCGGAATCCCGCCGGGGCGGCAACCCTGGATCCTCGAGCGGGGAGACACCGAGGAAATCCCGGGGCGCTCCTATCGGCCCGAGGACGATGGCCGACGCGGTTCCATCGAGGTGCAGTTTCCGGCCACCCGTCCCCGGCCGCGGCGTGCGCGTGCGGGCTGCAACATCACCCAGCTCCACTACGCCCGGAAGGGGATCATCACGCCGGAGATGGAGTTCGTGGCCATCCGCGAGGGGGCGGACCCGGCTTTCGTCCGAGACGAAATCGCACACGGGCGCGCGATTCTGCCGGCGAATGTCAACCACCCCGAGAGCGAACCGATGATTATCGGTCGGAACTTCCTCGTGAAGGTCAACGCGAACATCGGGAATTCGGCGGTGAGTTCGTCCGTGGAGGAGGAGGTCGAGAAGATGCTGCACTCCATCCACTGGGGTGCAGACACGGTCATGGATCTCTCGACCGGAGCCGACATCCACTCGACCCGTGAGTGGATCCTCCGGAACTCGCCCGTGCCCGTCGGGACGGTGCCGATCTACCAGGCGCTCGAGAAAGTCGGCGGAAAGGCGGAGGATCTGACCCCCGAGAGCTTCCTGGACACCCTGATGGAGCAGGCCGAGCAGGGGGTCGACTACTTCACGATCCACGCGGGTGTGCGGCTGCAATACATCCCCCTCACGGCGAAACGGGTCACCGGAATCGTCTCTCGCGGCGGCTCGATCCTGGCTAAGTGGTGTCTTGCACACCACAAGGAGAACTTCCTCTACACGCACTTCCAGGAGATCTGCGAGGTCATGAAGGCGTACGACGTGGGATTTTCCCTCGGGGACGGTCTACGACCGGGATCGATCGCCGATGCAAACGACGCGGCTCAGTTCGCTGAGCTCGAGACGCTCGGCGAGCTGACGAAGATCGCGTGGCAGCACGACGTGCAGGTCATGATCGAGGGGCCGGGACACGTCCCGATGCATCAGATCCAGGAAAATGTCGAGAGGCAGCTCGAGGTCTGTCATGAGGCCCCCTTCTACACGCTCGGACCCCTGACCACCGACATCGCGCCGGGGTACGACCACATCACCTCCGCGATCGGTGCCGCGATGATCGGCTGGTTCGGAACGGCCATGCTCTGCTACGTCACGCCCAAGGAACACCTCGGGCTTCCGGATAGAGAGGACGTGAAGCAGGGGCTGATTGCGTACAAGATCGCGGCACATGCGGCAGATCTCGCCAAGGGGCACCCGGGAGCGAAGCTTCGGGACGATGCGCTGTCCAGGGCTCGCTTCGAGTTTCGGTGGGAGGATCAGTTCAACCTCTCGTTGGATCCGGAGACCGCCCGAAGCTTCCACGACGAGACGCTGCCAGCCGAGGGCGCGAAGGCGGCCCACTTCTGCTCCATGTGCGGCCCGAAGTTCTGCAGCATGAAGATCACGCAAGAGGTTCGGGAGTACGCGCAGAAGCACCGGCTGAGCGACGAGGCCGCGCTCGAGGCGGGGATGAAGGAGAAGGCGGAGGACTTCCGCGCCCGGGGCAGCGAGGTCTACACCCGGCCCTAGGCATCAGACTCCGCAGCGAGGCCGGCGACCCGCCGGCTCGAAGACGCGCCGGGCACGCGGGCCGCCGGCCGTTCCCAGTCGGGGCTCTCCGGCCTCCCGACTCCGTCGATCAGCATGGGCCCGGTTGCGACCGGCCTCCGTTGGCGCCCCTCCTGGGAAGCGCCGACGGCCCCCTCTGCACCGAGCGCTAGTTCGTCACTAAACTCCGCGCGTGTTCGGACCCCAGATGTACTTGTGCAGCTGAAGGTTCAGGTGGACCGGGAGACCGTCGTCGAGGATCCAGGCCGCAAGCTCACTCGGCTCGAGAGATCCCCAGCACGGAGAGAAGTGAACGGGTGCACGTGCGTCGACGCCCGTCTTCAGCACGAGCTCGCGCGCCCATTCGTAATCCGCGCGATCCGTGAGGACGAGCTTGACCTCGTCGCCGGGGCGCAGCCGCTCCAGGTTCGCGAGGTCGTTTCGAGCGGCCACTCCGCTCCCAGGCGTCTTCACGTCGAGGATCACGTGGCAGCGCGGGTCGAGCGGCGAGATGTCGTGGTGCCCACCGGTCTCCACGAGAACCTCGTGGTCTTCGTCACAGAGGCGACGGACGAGCTCGGGAACGGCTCGCTGGAGAAGCGGCTCGCCTCCCGTCACCTCCACGAGGCGCGTCCCGAACTCGTTCACTCGCGCGAGAACGTCGTCCACGCTGCACTCCGTCGAGCCCGCGGCGCTGAGCGCGTGGGGCTCGTCGCAGTAGACGCAACGGATGTCACAGCCGGCCGTCCGCACGAACGTGCACGGCCACCCGGCAAAGGACGACTCCCCCTGGATGGACCGGTAGATCTCCCGGATCCGCAGCTTCGCACCCATCGCTCACCCGGTAAGCGGGCGACTAGCCCTGCAGGATCGCCTTGTGGTCGGCAATCGCACCGATCAGGAGCTCGAGTCGCTCCGGGTGACGCGGCAGATCGTCGATCAAGAGCCTCGCGCACCGATCACCGCCGGGTCGGAACTCCGCCCATGGCAGCCTCCCCGTGAGGTACTCCGCCAGACCCTGAACGTTGATGTGTCGCTTCTCCTCGTTGGCCGTCAACAGGACCGTCTCGTCCCCCTCCCGGTTCGCGAGCGAGATCCGGCATCCGGTCTCCAGCCGGGCGAGGCGGGCCGTCTCCCCCGCGTCCAGGGGCTCCGGGACCTGGACAACCACCATCTGGTATTCCCCGAAGTGGACCACCCCCGGGTCGTGGCGCTGGACCCAGGCGATCTCCTCGGCACAGGCACCCTCGGCTTCGGGTAGAGAGGCAGGCTTCCCAGCCAGGATCGGAACGATCTCCTGTCGGTGGTCGCCCGTTGTCTCCGCCAGTCTCTTGAGTAGACCGAACAGGCGGTAGCCCCACTTCTGCATGTCGTTCTGAGAGAGCCGACGGCTCGAGAAGTCGATGAGCCTGTCGGTGAACCGGCTCCGGCGCTCCGCAATTCCCATCACGGCCGCGAGCGGGGTCGCCGCCCCCTCGGTCAGCACGATCGCCTCGCGACCGATCGCCTCCCGCAGGAGCTCCTGATCTTCGATCGGCCAGTTGTGATGGTCGAACCACTGGATCCGCCCGCGATAGAGCTCGACCGTCTGGAGAACCTCCTTCGGAACCGGCTGCGCGGTGAAACCGACGAGCAGAACGTCGACGTTTTCGGAAAGGTCGGTGGCTCCGGTCTTGAAGAAGTCCATCAGCTCTTCCTGCCGACAGACCCAGAACTGCGCGATGTGTCGGCGCTCGCGGGCGAGCACGAGCGCAGCGAGGATCGAGTCGCGATCGTCGCGCACGACGATCGCGGCCCTCGTTCGCCGCAGCCGTGGCGGCTCTCGCTCGACCGCGACCTCCTCGACCTCTTCGGTGGCGGGCGGCTCGACCCCGGCCAGCGCCTCGCCATCGAGATCCACCTCGAGCTCTTCGACCGAGTCCTCAACCTCGAGAACCGGCGCGGTCTCGGACTCGAGCACCTCCCCGAGTTCCGAGGACGACTCCGTCTCCGCGATCTCGCCCGCGGCAACCTCGTTCCACTCCGCCTCTTCTCCGACATCCTCGTTGAAGCTCTGCGACGGCTCCTCGACCTCCGCCAGGGGTTCGGCGAAGGCCGGCTCTTCAGGCCGCTCTTCCTCGGCGGCCGGCTCCGCACGGGGACGGCGACGGCGGCGTGGACGTCTCCGGGCGCGGCGCTCACTCTCACCGCGCTCACTCTCACCGCGCTCACTCTCACCGCGCTCACTCTCACCGGACGCGCGGCTCGCGGCCTGGGACTTGTCGAGACCCTCTCCGACTCGCTCGACGTCCACGTCAAAGGCCGATAGCGCAACCGCCACGCGCGGATCGAGTGCCCCGGCGGACACGAGAACCCGAGCAGGACCGTCGGCGCCGGGAGCCCACAGCTCGCTCGCCTCGGCGAGCAAGGCGAGAGCGGAACAGAGGGCAGGAACATCCGAAAGCCCGAGCGACGGCCGGATCAGCCCGAGGACGGGCCGCCCCGATTGATCGACCCCGACCCACTCGATCGGGTCGGTCCCTTCCCGGTTCCACGGAAGCCATTGTGCGGTGACCCGAACCTCCGCGTGAGCGGCAATCTTCTCCACCGCCGCACCGCGCGCCGCCTCGGGCCGCTCCCTGAAGCGCGAGTCCTTTGCGAGTCGGAGCACGTGCTCGTGTAGGTCCTTCCCCCACCGTGCAAAGTTGGGCTCGACGATACGCA
>DAOUZG010000247.1 GCA_030665705.1 Deltaproteobacteria bacterium
ACGGCTACGGCGCGATGTTCGGCGTTGCCGCGATGATCCTCGTCGCCGGAACGGTGATCTTCGCCGTGTGGGACCGGGCCCGCTGACGGGCAGCGCGCCCCTCAGCGCCGAAGGGGTCTCACGGGGATGACGCGGATCCGCCCGGCCCCCTCAGATGGATCAGATACAGGATGTCTCGCCGTTCCCCGGTCTCGTCCTTCTCGTGCCGGTAGAGGGAGCCGATCAGCGGAAGCCGAATGACGTGGGTCTCGACCCGCTCGTCCCCCTCTTGCTCGCTCTCGAACAGCGAGAACAAAGGAACGTTGAGGATCCGCAACGACTGCATCTCCCCGTCTTTCTTGCGTTCGAACACCGTAACGAGCGGGAGGTCGAGGATCTCGAGCTCGAAGTAGTCGGGGCCCCGGTCCTCGAGCTCGAGCAGGCTGAGGAGTCCGAGGTCGAGCACGGCGATCCGGGTCTCGTCTTCGCGGCGATTGATCGAGAAGAGATCGATCCCGAACCCGACCGCCGTCTCCTCCATTGTCCGGCGCTCGAGGGGCACGGGCTCCTGGGCTTCGGGATCGTCGCCCAGCCCTGCCGAGGGGGCGAGACCCAGGCTAATACCGAGAGCGAGGAGGAGAGTGCGCGACATGGTGGCCTCCTTTCGGGAGTCGGTTCGCGGGGAGTCGGTTCGCGTGGCTCCGTCCGGCCGGCCGAATCGCAAGCTCCGTGCCACAGGCACAGGTTACCCTGGCTCACCCGCGGGCCTCGTCTGGGCCCGAGCTGCAGTCGAGAGGCGACACCCTGCAGCGCTCGCACGACCCTGCGCCGCTGGGGTAAGCTGGGACGGAGCTGGGGGAACGCCCGTTTTTGGGGGATCCATCATGGGTTTCGGACTCGACAGCTGGACGCAGATCGCAATCGGCGGAGGGCTCTTCGTTGCCGGACTCATTTTCGGGCTGGTTGCGGGGCGCCTGGGCGATCGCACGCGCGCACGCCTGCGAGACGTGGAGCAGGCACTGAACGAGGAGCGCGAGCAGAGCGCGACGTATCGGGACGCGGTGGGCAAGCACTTCGACCAGACCTCCGACCTGTTTCGCGACCTCACTCACCAGTACACCTCCCTCTACGCCCACCTGGCCGAAGGGGCGCGGGAGCTCTGCGCGGATCGCCTACCGGCGCTCGGCCGCGGATTCGGTGAGCCCTTGCTCCAGGCCGAGGGCAGTGCAGCGGAGGGGTACCCGTCGGACGAGGACCCACTCGAGTCGGAGCCGCCCTTTCCCGATGCACCCATCGAGGAGAGGCCGGAACCCGAACGCCCGGAGAGCGAGGCCGAGCGGGAGGGATGGCCCACCGACGTGGAAGAGGTTCGCTAGACTCCCGCGTCCTGCTCGGTTTGCTGGAGAGAACCCCCTGATGGACCGCATTCTAATTGCCGCCGTGCTGACGATAGGCCTGGGCGCAACTGCCTCCGAGGCACCGGAATCCGAGGTCGACAAGGCCGGGGTCGCGGAGCAGACGCCGGAGCGGGAGACCGCAATTCCACCGGGCGAGGACTTCGGTGAAGGCCTGACCCTGAACCGGATTGCCGACTTTGGAGACGTGCTCCATCACCCGGAGAGCTACGCGGGCCAGCGGGTCCTCATAAGAGCCCGTGTCTACGACGTGTGCCAGAAGAAGGGGTGCTGGATGGTTCTCCGCGACGGAGACTCACAGGTCCGGGTCCGTTTCAAGGACTACGGCTTCTTCGTGCCGAAGGACTGCACCGGTCAGCTGGCCTACGTCGAAGGCGTCGTGAAGGCCGAGAAGATCAGCGAGAAGACAGCCCGCCACTACGCGAAGGAGTCGGGACGCCGTGATCCCTCCGAGATCCACGGGCCACAGCAGGTGGTCAGCTTCGTGGCGACCGGAGTGCGGCTCGTCTCGTCGGAATAACCCGTTCGGCGATCAAGCGATCGCCGCCACCACCCGCTCGATGACTCCGGCGACGTCGCTGACCCACCGGGTCACGACGACGAGATCGTGCTCCGGCTCGATGAGGACGACATTTCCCCCCGCGCCCTGCGCGGCAAAGCTGGCAGGCGAAGCTGCCGGGTAGAGCATCCGGTCGGTGTTGAGCCACCACATGTAGCCGTACGTGCGGTTCACCTCGCAGGGTGTCGTGCTCCTCTCGATCCACTCTCGAGAGACGATCTGCCTTCCCGCCCACGCGCCGCGACGAAGCAGCAGGTAGCCGATGCGCGCATGGTCGAAGGTGCTGATCCAGATTCCGCCTCCCCAGTGGGCGCCGCCGGGGACCGACTGCATCCGCTTCCCGTTCACCTCGACCCAGGAGTTGCGGTAGCCGTGCCACTGCCACTCGCTCGAGGCATCAATGGGGTCCATGACGTGGCGCTTTAGGACGTCGGGGAGTGGCTCGCCCCACACGTGCAGCAGCGCGACACCGAGGAGATTGATGCGGACGTCGTTGTACTCCCAGAACGTTCCGGGAGCCCGAAGGTCGCGATGGGTGCCCTTTGCAGCACCACCCGCCTCGCCCAGTGAGCGGTTTCGATCGACGAGGTCCGGAATGCCGAAGAGCGTCCCCTCCCACTCACTCGTCTGCTGCAGGAGGTGGTGCCAGGTGATCTCGGAGTTGTGCGGCGGCTCGAAACAACCGTCTTTGACAGTCTCCCGGACGAAGTCGTGAACGTCGCGGATCCGGCCGGCGTCCCACGCGAGCCCCGCCACCAGGGAGAGGTAGCTCTTGGTCGCGCTGAACGTCATGTCCGCACGAGCGGGGTCACCCCACTCCGCCGCGATGTAGCCGTGGCGGAGAACGAGGCCGCTCGTGTCCCCGCGCTCCCTGGTCGGGCCGAGGATCTTGTTGTAAGGCGGTTTCTCGAAGGCCGTGAGAAGAGGCCTCGGATCGCGAGGTCCCCCGATCTCGCGGGATCTCGCATGCTCGATCGCTTCGCGGAGGGCGTCGGCGCTCATCCCGAGCTCGGCGGGCGGCCGGCGCGCCCACGCGTCGTCGGGACCCGGATAGTAGAGACCCTGCTTGCTCACCTGATCGTCCCCTCGCCTGTCAACGGACAGCCCCCCGGGAACGACCTCCCCGGAGGCTGGCACCCTGGCGTATTATCCCCCGCGCCGCTGGGAATGCCTCTTGCACTATCAGGGCAGCAGCAGTATCGCGACAGATACCGGGGGTACACGAATGCGACCCGATCAGCCAGAGCGTTTCTTCTCCCACGTCTTCTCGATCCTCGGAGCCTGCGTCTGGCTCCTCGCATGCGAGGCTCCTCCTCCCATCGACTTCTCGGGACCGACCTCGGACTGGCCCGA
>DAOUZG010000029.1 GCA_030665705.1 Deltaproteobacteria bacterium
GAGCGAGGCATATCCCTCGTTATTCCGAGCGAGCCCAACGCAGAGATCGGCCCGCCAGGGCCGCCCGGCGACGGGAGCGGGTGTCTTGAGAGGGGTTCTACCCTCCGCGCGACGGGACAAGGCTCAGGCGACCTTCGTGACCCTTCCCGAGCGGATACAGCGGGTACAGACCCGGACCCGCCTCACCCCGTTTCCGATCCGAGCTCGAACCGACTGGAGATTCGGGCTCCAGCGCCGCCTAGTCTTGTTGTTGGCGTGGCTCACCCGGTTGCCGCTCGAGGGGCGTCGTCCACAGAGGTCGCACACCTGGGCCATTCGGCCTCCTCCCGCTGCGGTTGGTACCACAGCCCAGACCGACCCGCTACCGCCGGAGAGCCGGGCTACCGCGCAGAGCCCACGCGGGGAGAGCGGCGGTGGGTGGAGAGCGTCTCGGCCAACCACACACCGACGGTCCTGGCCGTGAGGAGCTCGCCTTCGCCCCCAAGTGAGGGGGCCGCGTCCGGGCCCACGCTCAGGACAAGGGGGTGGCGGCTGCGCAGTGCCTTCCAGCCCCGTCCACCGATCCGGACCTCGGAGCCGCCCAGATCCCACCAGACGGGAGGTCCAGGCTCTACGGGCAGCAGGCGGCCCTCCCCGAAGGGGGCCAGCGAGCCGAGGGGACTGTCGGTCGGGGCGGCCGAGAGGGTCGGCGCGCGGACGACGATCCACTCGACGGCGTCGTCGGCGGGGTCGGGGCTCCGCGAAATCCAGCGGATGAGTCCCGACTCCGTGGCGTCGATCACCCGGGACCCCATTCCCGAAGAGAGGGCCTTGCGGTCCGCCCGCACGAGCCGTGTTGGGAGCGGGAAGGCCGGGGAGGCTCCTCGGAGCCACCGGGGCGGATTCTGGCCTTTCGGGACCGCGTCCTGTAGGAGTGCGCCGGGCGCGGAGAGCACGAGAGCCCGAGCCACAAGACGCTCCCGTCCGACCTCCGCCCCTCCCTCCCTCCGGCTTCCGAACAGGGCCAGCGACGCCACACCCCGGATCTCGCCGTGGAAGGCGATGAAGCGGCGGCGAAGCAGATCGAGCACCCCGGAGGTCGCGTCTGCCCCCCGGATCCCCTCCTCGAGCGTCCCACGGAGCAGCAGTGCGGGGGCCAGCCGCGGATCCAGCCCCGCCTGGTACGAGAGCCCTTCCACGAGGCTCGCGACCAGACGCCTGGCGCGGCGCGGTGGCGAGGGGACCCCGAGGGAGCCGGCAAGCGGGAGACGGAGCGGGCGCACCCGAGTTGGCAGACGGGACCAGAGGGGTCCCCGCGGGAGGGCCGGCGGTCCGCCCGGAACGAGCGACGTCCGCGCCGAGTCGCCTCGAGTCTGGAGCCGCTCCACCCAGCGATCGGCCTCTTCGCGGGTCGTCAGCCCGCAGGCGGTCAGCTCAGCCGCGGTACGCTCCCGACCGCCGCCGAGGTCAACGTAGGCCTCCGGGAGGGCTACCTGAAGGGCCGGCTCGTCTCGCGTGAGCATCCGTCGCTCCACCGGCCCGGCTCCCAGCTCGCGGAGCACGAGGTCGAGGGGGCCGCTCAAGCCGCTCGCCCCGAGGAGAAACGGCTCGCGAAGTACGGGCGGCCGCTTCGCGTGCGCATCCTCCTCGAGCAACGTCACCCGCAGTCCGGCTCGCGCCGCGTAGGTGCCGGCCACGATCCCGCCGAGCGAGCTCCCCACCACCAGGACGTCGCAGGCAATCGTGGTCACGGCTTCCCCCTCGCGCAGCTGACGGGATCCTCGGGCCGGCTCTGCGCCGACCGAAGCTCGGATCATCGAGGGGCTGCGATTTGCTTGTCAAACCGGCAGGTGCGTCGCACCCTCCCCACGTGTCCAATTCTACGGTCAGTGTCGTGATTCCGACCCTGAATGAGCAAGCCACGCTCGAGGGTGCGCTCGGCTCGACGCGGGCCCCGGGGGTGGAGCGGATCGTTGTGGACGGAGGGTCGACCGACGGCACCCGGGAGGCGGCGCGGCGGCTCGGGGCGGAGCATGTCCTGGACTGCGCACCGGGACGCTCGGGTCAGATGGACGCGGGTTACCGGGTTGCGAGCGGTGACGTCGTTCTGTTCCTCCACGCCGACACGGCGCTGGAGTCCGGTTGGGACACAGAGGTGCGGCGGGTGCTCGTAGACCCGCGTGTCTCGGGGGGTGTCTTCGAGCTCCGCTTCGCCTCCCCCCGTCCCGTCTACCGCTGGATCGAACGGGGTGCGCGCCTCCGTGCTCAGCTGGCGCGCCTCCCGTACGGGGACCAGGGGATCTTCGTCCGCCGCAAGGTGCTCGACGCGCTCGGCGGTGTCCCCGATACGCCGATCTTCGAGGATCTGGACCTCGCGCGGGCCGTGCGGAAGGCAGGGCGGCTGGCCTTCCTTCCCGTTCGAGCCTGGACCTCCCCCCGCCGGTACGACCGGAACGGGCCCCTCCGGACCATGGGGTTCCATGCCCTGATGCTCGGTGCGTACCTGCTGGGACTCGACCGGGCCCGCGTAGCCCGGTGGCGTCGGAGGCGGCCGGACCGGTGAGCCCGCCGATCGTGACGCTGCTGACGGACTTCGGTCTCTCCGACGGTTACGTGGGCGCGATGAAGGGGGTATTGCTGCGTCGGTGCCCGGACGCCCGTCTCGTGGATCTGACGCACGAGATTTCCCCCGGCGCAATCGATGCCGGCGCCTACGTCCTCCGGCAGAGCGCACCCTGGTTCCCCCACGGGACGGTCCATGTGGCCGTCGTCGACCCTGGGGTCGGCTCCTCGCGCCGGGCCGTGGTCGTCGCGACCGAGCACCACCGCTACGTGGCTCCCGACAACGGTCTCCTCACACTCGTCCTGGAAGAAGCCCCCCCGGTCCGGGTCCGCTCGATCGAGAACCGCGA
This sequence comes from Deltaproteobacteria bacterium, assembly GCA_030665705.1. Taxonomy (GTDB): domain Bacteria; phylum Myxococcota_A; class UBA9160; order SZUA-336; family SZUA-336; genus DAOUZG01. The sequence goes on from DAOUZG010000029.1 coordinate 2,892, forward strand.
GCTCTGGGAGCGGGACGTCAGTGCTGTTTTTCACGGGCGAGATCTATTCGCGCCGGTTGCCGCGCACCTCGCCTCGGGCGGGGAGTTCGAGGCCGTAGGGACCGAGGTGTCTCCCGGTACGCTCGTGCGTCGCCCCTGGCCGGTGCCTCGGGAGGAGGGGCCCGTTCGAAGGGGCTGCGTCGTCTACGTCGACCGCTTCGGGAACCTCGTGACGAATCTCCCGGTGGCCGCTTCGGAGCTGGCGACCGGATCCGTCGAGGTGGCCGGGCAGGTCGTGCCCGTGGTCCGAACCTACAGCGACGTTTCACCGGGCGAGCTCCTCGCCTATCGGGGCTCGACGGAGCTACTCGAGGTGGGGTGCAACGAGGGGAACGCGGCGGCAAGGCTAGGGAGCGGCGCGGGTCTTGTGGTAACGTGGCGCCTTCGCTCGGGGAGCTAGGCTTGTCGCCGAAAGGCCGCCTCTTCGGATACGTGCGCCGAGTGCGCGGCCGTTACGTGCTCGGCGGCGCGATCACGTTGCTCTACGCTGGCTGCTTCCAGCTCGTGCCGCTGGCCGTGCGCAACATCGTCGGACGGATCGAGGCGGGGCTCCCGATGGCGAAGGTCGTGGAGGCGGTGCTTTGGCTCGTGGGCGTCGCCCTGGTCTTCGCGTTTCTCCGCTTCTTCTCGCGATGGGTCGTCTTCCGGGCCGCGCGCCAGATCGAGTACGAAGTCCGAAACGACCTGTTTGCACATCTGCAAAGCCTTCCCCAGTCCTACTTTACCACCCACCGCACCGGCGACCTGATGTCGCGCGCGGTCAACGACATCCAGAGTCTGCGGCTATTCCTCGGGATGGGGCTCTTGAACATCGTCCAGACGCCGGTGCTCTACCTCGGAGCGCTGGGGGTCATGTTCACGATCGATCCCGTGGTCACGTTGTTCGTGGTGTTGCCGTACCCGCTCTTCATCGCGATCGGCCGTCTCTTCGGACGGCGGATGCACAAGGCGAATCTGGCCTCGCAGACCCAGCTCGGACACCTCTCCACCGCCGTCCAGGAAAACGCCGCAGGTGTGCTCGTCGTACGAGCCTACGGGCTCGAGGGGCTCGAGCGTGACCGCTTCGCGCGGGAGAACGAGTCCCTCTACAAGCGACAGCTCCGACTCGCGCGGATCAACGCATCCATGCCGCCCGTCGTGGGGCTTCTCCCCGCGCTCGCACTGATCTTCGTCCTTCTCGTCGGAGGGATGCGTGTCCAGTCGGGCCTCCTCGCGCAGGCCGACCTCTGGGCGTTCGCGACCTACATCTTCCAGCTGACCTTCCCCACCTTCCTCATGGGCTGGGTGATCGCCATCACCCAGCGGGGGCTGGCCGCACTCGAGCGTCTCGCCGAGGTGCTCGATGCGGTTCCGACGATCCGCGATCGCGAAGACCGGGTCTCGATGTCGAGCGTACGGGGGCGGGTCGAGCTGCGGGGGCTCACGCTCGCCTACCCCGGCCGGGAGGCGACACCGGCGCTCAAAGACCTGCACCTCGAGGTGCAGCCGGGGCAGACGGTCGGGATCGTCGGGATGGTCGGTGCCGGGAAGACGACGCTTCTCAATGTCATCCCGCGGATCCTCGAGGTTCCGGACGCGACGGTCTTTGTCGATGGGGTCGACGTCAACCGGATTCCGCTTCGCACGCTTCGCGGCGGAATCTCGATGGTCCCGCAGGAGAGCTTTCTCTTCTCGACGACGATCGAGGAGAACATCGCCTTCGGGTGTCCAGGCGCCGAGCCCTGGCGCGTCCGCGAGGCGGCGGGTCGAGCCCACATCCTCGAGGAGATCGAGGAGCTGCCGCTCGGCTTCGCCACGCCCGTGGGGGAGCGTGGCATCACCCTCTCCGGGGGGCAGCGCCAGCGCGTCGCGCTGGCTCGGGCTCTCATCCTGGATCCCGCCATCCTGATCCTCGACGACTCGCTCTCGAGCGTGGATACGATGACCGAGGAGGCGATCCTCGAGGAGCTGCGGGCCACACGCGCCGGGCGGACCTGCTTCATCGTGACGCACCGCGTCTCTTCGGTGCGCGATAGCGATCGGATCGTCGTGCTCCACGAGGGGAAGGTCGAGGCGCAGGGGACGCACGAGGAGCTCCTCGCCAGGGGTGGGTTGTACGCGCGCATCTTCGAAAAGCAGCAGCTCGAAGCGCAGCTCGAGGCGGAGATCGAGGCGGAGGCGCGCGCGTGACGCCCGGCTATCACGACGAAGAGATCCTCGGGAAGGTCTACGACTCGCGTCTGCTCCGCCGCTTGTGGCCCTTTCTCGCGCGTTACCGGGCGCTGCTGCTCGTCTCGCTCGTCCTGATCCCGCTGCAGGCCGTCTTCGAGGCGCTTCCGGCGCGCTTCTTCGCCGTCGGCCTGAACCACCTCTCGGGCTCCGCACCCCACAACGAGTCCGGATGGTTCCTCTCCCTCACCCAACCTCCTGAGGGCCTCTCGCTCCTGCTCTGGCTCGCTCTCCTCATGCTCACCGTCACGGTCGTGAGCGGACTCGTCGAGCTCGTGCGCTGGATCGGAATGGCCGTCATGGGTCAGGGCGCGATACGGGACCTCCGTCGAACGCTGTTCCATCACGTCCAGCGGCTTCCGCTCTCGTTCTTCGACCGCTACCCCGTAGGGCGCCTGGTGACCCGGCTCACCAACGACGTCGAGACATTGTCGGAGATGTTCACGGCGGGCCTGGTCGCGTTGGTGGGCGACCTCTTCCGAATGGGTTACTTCGCCTATCTACTGTTCGCCTTCGATGCGAAGCTCGCGCTCGTCACGATGTCGGTGGTTCCGCTCCTCAGCGTCGCCGCGGTGATCTTCCGCTGGAAGGTTCGAGAGGCGTTCCGGACCGTGCGCGTGAAGATCGCACGCCTCAATACCCACCTGCAGGAGACGATCTCCGGAATGAAGGTGGTGCAGCTCTTCGTCCGCGAAGACCGCAATCTGGAGGACTTCGCCGCGATCAACCGGGAGCACCGAGACGCGTGGTTCCACTCCATTCGGTACGATGGGCTGCTCTTCTCCACCGTGGATCTGGCCTCGAACCTGACGATCGCCCTCATCCTCTGGTACGGGGCGGGACTGGTCGGCCACGGTGCGGTCGGTCTGGGGCTGCTCTTCATCTTCGTCGACTACATGCAACGCTTCTTCCGACCCCTTCGCGATCTCTCGGCCAAGTACTCCGTGATGCAGTCCTCGATGGCCAGCCTCGAGCGGATCTTCGAACTACTCGACGTGCCGGCCGAATCGCGCGAGGCCAAAGGAGCCCTCCCGACTCCGGTACGCGGCGAGGTCGTGTTCGACCGGGTCAGCTTCGCGTACGGGGACGAACCGGTCCTCCGCGACGTGTCGTTTCGTGTGGCTCCGGGCGAGCGGGTGGCCATCGTTGGGCCGACCGGATCCGGCAAGACGACGATGCTGAAGCTTCTGACGCGCCTCTACGAGGTGAAGAGCGGTTCGATCCGCATTGACGGGGTCGACGTCCAGGCGGTCGCACGCTCGGAGCTGCGGCGGGTACTGGCGTTCGTGCTCCAGGACGTGTTCCTGTTCACCGGAGATCTGATCTACAACATCGGGCTCGGGCGCGAGGACATCTCCGAGTCGCAGGTGCGCCAGGCGGCCGAGGTGGTCCACGTGGACCGTCTCGTCCGCCGGCTCCCGGACGGGTACCGTCAGCACGTCCACGAGCGGGGCGTGAACTTCTCCGCGGGCGAGCGACAGCTCCTCTCGTTCGCGCGGGCCCTCGCCCAACGCCCCCAGATCCTGCTGCTCGACGAGGCGACCTCGAACGTCGACACCGAAACCGAGGGCCTCATCCAGGACGCCCTCCACCAACTGATGGCCGGCAAGACCGCGATCGTCGTGGCGCACCGCCTTTCGACCATCCAGGGTGTCGACCGGATCTACGTGCTCCACCGGGGCCGCATCCGCGAGGAGGGGACCCACGAGGAGCTCCTGGCCCGGCGAGGGCTCTACTGGCGCCTCTACCAGCTCCAGTACGCAGCGCAGGCCCGCCCGGCCGCTTGAGACGGTGTGAATCGCGTCACATGTGCGCTTTACACCTCGGGTTGCCCTGTGCTAACCAACACGAACCCACCCGCTCTGTTCACTCCTCCTATGTCGCGGCCAGAGGGCCGATCGGATCCCTAGTCGGGGAACCTACTCGGGGAACCTACTCGGGGAACCTAGTCGGGGAAGGAGGGCAGTAAGCAGTTGCGGATCCGCTCCCTCGAGATTGCGGGGTTTAAATCCTTCCCCACTCGCGTGGTCCTGACGTTCCCGCACGGAATCTGCGCCATCGTCGGCCCCAACGGCTGCGGCAAGTCCAACATCGTGGACGCCATCCGCTGGGTCATGGGGGAGATGAACCCCCGCCACCTGCGCGGCCGGTCGATGGAGGACATGATCTTCAACGGCACGGACGCCCGTCCCGCCGTCGGCATGGCCGAGGTGACCCTGACGCTGGACAACTCAGAGGGGAACGGGCCCCCCGAGTACGGCGGCCTCGCGGAGGTCCAGATCTCCAGGAGGCTCTTCCGGGAAGGAGAGAGCGAGTACCGCATTGGGAAGGTTCCGTGCCGCCTGCGGGACATTGTCGACTTCTTCCTCGACACGGGCGTCGGGACGCGCGGCTACACGGTGGTTGAGCATGGGCAGGTTTCCGAGATTCTCTCGACCCGACCGCAGGACCGTCGCTTCATCATCGAGGAGGCGGCCGGGATCGGAAAGTACCGTCAGCGACGCCGGGAGACCGAGCGGAAGCTGGAGGCGACGCAGCAGAACCTCCTCCGCGTGACCGACGTCCTCGGCGAGCTTCGGCGTCAGATCGGGATGCTGGAGCGACAGTCCCGGAAGGCCCACCGGTACCGCGAGCTTTCCGGTCGAATCCGGGAGCTCGACCTCTCGCTGGCGCGCGAGGACCTGGAGATCCGGGACGGCGCGTTTGCACAGGCGCGCGACGAGCTCGAGGCGCTCCGAGCACGCGTCACGGAGTCCGGCGGCGTTCTCGCCCAGAAGGAGACGAGGCTCTCGGAGGGTAGAGACGAACGTCTTCGGCTCGAGCGTGAGGTGGTCCGAGTCGGCGATCGGCTCCACGAGCTGCGGACCGAGATTCAGGGCCTGGAGGGCCGGATCGAGTACGAGCGTCGTGAGCGCGAGGAGCTTCTGGCGCTCGCGCGGCGCCGGGAGGAGGAGATCGAGGAGCTCGATCGGCAGGCCGACCAGCACCGCGGCGCCGAGGTCACGGTGCACCGGGAGCGGACCGAGCTGGATCTACGCCTCGAGCACACGGAGCGCGATGTCGCCCAGAACAGGGAGGAGCTGGAGGGGTTGTCGGAGGGCCTCGCCCGGCTCCAGGGACGCCGGGACGCGCTCGGCCGGCGACTCCTCGACCTCTCGACCGAGGGAGCCACGCTCGACGGCCGTGTCGAGTCGCTCACGGAACGGCAGAGGGAGCTCGAGCGCGGTCTGCGGGGCCAGGAGGAGGCGCTGGAGGCCAGCAGCGTCCAGGCAGAGACGACGCGGCGGGAGGAGGATGCCCTCGCGACGCGCCTCGGAGAGCTTCTCGGGGAGCGGGAGGCTCTGGGGAGACACCTGGCGGGCTTGCTCAGCCAGAAGGAACAAGCCGCGGCTCGCCTGGGCGAGCTGGAGGCTGAGCTCGAAGAAGTCCGGGATAAGCACCAGCGGACCGCCGCGCGACTGCAGTCGCTCGAGGAGGTCGAGCGGCAGGCGGCCGAGTCGCCGACGTGGGTCTCCGAGCGGCTCGGAGAGCCGGAACGGGAGGGCATCCGAGGACTCCTCGCCAACGTACTGGAGGTTCAGGAGGGCTACGAGCACGCGGTGGAGGCGGTTCTCGGCTCGAGGCTCCAGGCCCTCCTCGTCGACACGGCCGGGGACGCCCTCCGGCTGCTGGAGCGTCTGCGCGCCTCCGACGCTGGCAGGGCGACCGTACTCGCGGTGGGCTCGGCCGACCCGCAGCCTCGGAGCGGGTTCGTTCCGCTCGGTGAGCCGTTGCTCGACTGCGTCGATGCCAAGCCCCCCTACCGACCCCTGGTCACGCGTCTGCTGCAGGACGTCTACGTGGTGGAAGAGCTCGCCGAGGCGGTCGAACGGTACGGACTCGAGAATCCCCCGGCGCTGTTCGTCACGCGGAGCGGGGACCTCCTCGACCGAACCGGAGCTCTGACGGGGGGCGCACGCCCGGGGCCCGGTGTCATCTCCCGCTCCACGGAGATTCGCGGGCTCCGCTCTGAGTACGAGGTGCTCGACGAGCGTCGTCCGGCCCTCGAGGAGCGTCGGCGTGCCTCTCTCGAGCATGAGGCCGCTCTCGAACGGGATCTCGAGAACACCCGCAGCCGGTATCACGCGGCTGAGCTCGCGGTGCTGCAGCACGAGAAGGACCTGGAACGCGTGCGGGAGCGCCGAAAGACCGCGCTCGAGTCGATCGAGGCCTCGCGAACCCAGAAGACCCGGGTCCTCGACGAGGTCAGCCGCCTCGAGGAGGAGCTCGCGGAGCTACGGGAACGGTCTCGCTCGGTGATCGACGAGCGCGCCGCCGTCGAGCACGAGGTCGAGACGGTCTCCACCGAGACGGTCGAGCGGTCTCGCGCGGTCGAGCGGGTGGACAGGGGCCTGGTGCAGCGGCAGGTGGAGCTGGCGTCGCTGCGCGAGCGGCGTGATCAGCTCGAGGCCGCCCACCAGCGCGTCCGGGATGCGCTCCGGGAGGCCGAGGACTGGATCCGGCGGCGGCGCGAAGAGGTCCGAGAGGCGCGCGAGCGGGTCGACGGCTTCGGCGAGTCCGCCGAAGAGGCGGCTCGACGGCTCGCCGAGGCGCTGCAGGAGGAGGAGGGGCTGCGCGGGAGCCAGGATGGCGTGCGCGCGAACTTCGAGGCTGCCGCCCGGGCCGTGGAGGAGCTGGAGAAGGAGCAGGCAAGGATCACGCGCGAGCGCGACGAGCTCCGGGAGCGAATGAGCGGGGCAGAGGTGAGGACTACCGAGCTCCGCCTGGCAACGGAGCAGACGACCGAGCGCGTGCGCGAGCGCTACGGCGTGGACCTCCGGACGTACGAGATCCCGGCCGAGCACCGAGAGCGGCCGCACGCGGCGCGCCAGGCCGAGCTGGAGGAGCTTCGGCAGCGGCGCGACGCCCTCGGCCCCGTCCACCACGGGGCGATCGAAGAGTACGAGGAGGTCTCGGAACGGTTCCGCTTCCTCTCGGAGCAGAAGGCGGACATCGAGGCTTCGGTGGAGCGCCTCCGCAACGCGATTGTCCGGATCAACCGGACGAGCCGCGCTCGGTTCCGAGAGACCTTTGAAGCGGTCGATCGGGAGTTCAAGAAGATCTTTCCGCGGCTCTTCCAGGGAGGGCGCGCCTACCTCGCTCTCACGGAGTCCGATGACGTGCTCGAGGCGGGGATCGAGATCGTGGCCCAGCCGCCGGGGAAGAAGCTTCAGAACATGAACCTGCTGTCGGGCGGCGAGAAGTCGCTGACGGCGATCGCACTGCTCTTTGCGGTGTTCAACGTGAAACCGTCCCCGTTCTTTCTCCTGGACGAAGTGGACGCAGCGCTCGACGACGCCAACGTGAGCCGGTTCGACGACCTCATGCGGGAGATGGCCCCGAAATCTCAGTTCCTGCTCATCACGCACAACAAGTCAACGATCGAGAACGCGGACACGCTCTACGGCGTCACCATGGAGGAGCCGGGCATCAGCAAGGTCGTCTCGGTCGAGCTCGTGTCGTAATCTCTGCCTGCCGTGATCCTGCCCGGCTTCGAGACCCTCCTGATCGTCTGGACCACCGCGAGCGTGGTCTTGGGAGCGATGGCGTTTGCGGTCGGACTCTCGCGGACAGCCCGGGACCGGGCACGCGAGAGAAGCGCGGCTCCTCCCACAGCCCCGCCCCCGGCCGCACCGAGGCTGGCCCCGACCGAGACTGTCCCGTCTCCGCCAAGCCTGGGCGCCGAGGCACCCTCGGCGGAGGTGGCGCAGGTGGAGGCGACGCCGTTCGAGGCGCCTCCGGTGGAGGCTCCGACGCCCGCCCCACC
>DAOUZG010000210.1 GCA_030665705.1 Deltaproteobacteria bacterium
GGCGCCTTGAGATGCTCCGCGTCGACTATCTCTCGAAGTGCCCGAGTGGGTCGGGGAGACGGGTCATGTCTACTAAGGCGCGTCCTCGATGAACGCACCGAGGAAGGCAAAGTCCTCCGGTCCCTCGATCTCGAACCAGAGCTGCCGGGAAGGATCCTCATCGGGTGGAGCTTCCTCCCGGTAGCGGGCCAGCAGCCGGTCCCCATCCGAGTGGGGCAGGACCGGACGAAGTCTCAAGGGGTAGTCCCGATCCTCGAACCGAACCACACGCGGCTCCGCCTCCTCGCCGACGTCTCGGATTCGGAGTTGGCCGCCCACGATGTGGTACACGATCGTGCCCTTCCGAACGGTCCGGCGGAAGTCAGTGAGGCCCATGTCCGGGCGACGGTTGGAGCGGTAGGTCACGTACAGGACGCCGCGGCGGTCGGGTACGCGAGGCTCGGCCACGTTGAAGCACTTCTCCGCGTCGGGAACGTCGATCCCGAAAAAGGTGACACGCAGCACCCGCATCCCGCTCCGCATCGGAGCGGACCGTACGCCGATAGCCTGTTCGAGCTCTAGCCGGGATCCATCGCGCCGCACACACGTCACGGGGGCTCGAAAGCGGCCCTGCAGCCACGCGAGCGCGTAGGTCGTCTCGTCAAAGCTCGGCGCCCGGGAAGGCTCCTGCTGGGCGTGCGCGAGGTTGTCCATCCCGAGGAGGATGAACCCCGTGAGTGCCCACGCGCTCGCCCAGCACCGGGTTCTGAGGGCTCGGGTCCGCCGCTTTGCCACGGGCAAGACCCTACCCGACCTCTCGGTGCTTGACACGCGCCCGGGAGGACGGAGACTCGCGGGGTCGTGCGCCGCCTCGTCAGTTTCGCGGGGACCGCGGCTCTCTCGGCGCTTCTCGCCTGCGAGCCCACCGGACCGCCCCCGTACGGCTTCGACCAAGAGGCCACCCAGCCATTCGTGTTCGAGTCGGAGGAGCAGACCGACGTCGACGGATCTCCGGCAACCGTCGTTCGCTACGCGGAGGTGGAGCTCGAGGCTTCGCCTGCGAGCGGGGCCCGTACGGAGCTCGCCCTGCGCCTCCATCGTTACTACATGCGCGTCGAGGGGGCGCCCGGAGGAATGTCCGAGATCGTGCTCTCGCCGACCGGGTTGGTCTCCCGAGATCCGGTGCAGGGGGAGATCCGGCTCGACGCCGATGAGTCCGTGCCGGGCGGCCGGACGGTGGCCGCGCTCCTCCGGCAGGCGGTCGCGGGGGCAGTGGTTCGCTCCGACGGCGTGCTGGTCGGCTCTCCCTGGCACTCGCGGGAGGCGACCCTGAGAGACCTCCCCTTGATGGGGTGGATCCTCCTGGCCCTTCCCATCGTCTCCGATTCCGAGGACCGTACCTGGACGGGCCGACGGCCCGTGCCCCCACTCGGCCAATACCGGCTCGGGATCGATATTCCCCTGCGCTTCGAGCGCGTCGACGCACTCGGCCAAGAGATCCGGAGCTCGGGCTTTGTCCGTCGCGATTCGATCGAGCTGGCCGAGGGTTATCGGGGCCTGCTCGAGCTCGACTTTGCGGGGGAGGCGAGCCTGTCGCCTGCTGGCGCGGTCCGTGGGGCGCGCCTGCAACTCCAGGCAATCTTCCGGGCTGAGCAGGGCCATGAGATCCGTGCGCATTACCGCGCGCGCCTTCGGTGTGCCGACTGTCCACCGGCGGTCAATCCTGCGCCCGAGGGCTCCGATACACCGGAGGGATGAATGATCACCTCGCCAAAGACACCTGGATCGTTTTCCGCATCATGGCGGAGTTCGTGGAGGGGTTCGAGACCCTGGCCCCGATCTTCCCGGCCGTCTCGGTCTTCGGCGGCTCTCGCGTGTCGCGCTCGAGCCCGGTCTATCGGCAAGCCGAGAAGATCGCCTACCTGCTGACGGAGAACGGGTTCAACGTCATCACGGGGGGCGGCCCCGGGGCGATGGAGGCCGCGAACCGGGGTGCGGAACGGGGAGCCGGGCGCTCGATCGGCTTGAACATCAAGCTTCCCGACGAGCAGGCTGCCAACCGCCATGCCGAGCTGACCCTCGACTTCGACTACTTCTTCGTGCGCAAGGTGATGTTCGTGAAGTACGCCTGTGCCTTCGTCGGGCTCCCGGGGGGCTACGGAACACTGGACGAGATGTTCGAGTGTTTGACGCTGAAGCAGACCCAGAAGATCAAGAACTTCCCGGTGGTCCTGTTCGGGCGCGAGTATTGGGGCGGTCTCGTGGACTGGCTCCGGGACCGGGTTCTGGCCGAGGGGCTGATCTCCAGACACGAGCTCGACCTGTTCACCGTGACCGACACACCGGAAGAGGTCTGCGACGTGATCGTGAAGAGCTGGCAGCAGCGTCAGCGCGAGGACACCGAGACAGCTCGAACTCCTACCCGGGCTATCAAGGTCGGCTAGCGGGGAGCCGCTCCGCGAAGAGTCAGGACGGCCGAAACTCGCGTCCGCAGGCCCGGCAGCGCTGCACATCACCCCGTGAGGAGAGGGGACTGCCGCAATCGCACACCCCGATACGCCGGCGAGCGCTCGCTTCGATCTCCTCCCAGCTCTCCCCGCCGGACTCGATCCGGTAGTGGAGCCCCTCGCGCACCACAACCGCGCCTGCCACGAGGAACCGATCGACCTCGGGCTCGCCTTCGGACCACAAGGTGTCGCGCACCACGTCTCGAGCTCGGGCGATCCAGGTTCTCTCCGGCACACCCTCCGATAGAGCAAGCCCCGTGCCCGAGCCGTCGCGCGCGTAGCGGCCGTGACTCACTCGGAGAGCGCCCCCGGAAGGGATAAAGTGGGAAGTCGAGTTCCCTCTGTGCGACCCCCCAATCACCGCGCAAACCACACCTGAAGTTGCGCATTCCCGATGTGCCGCCCTCAGGCGGCCCCAGCCCGGTGAGGAATAGGGGCTAGGAGAGCCGCCGGTGGCGTAGGGCGGGCAGCCGCTCGCGAACCTGCTCGAGCCGATCGAAGTCGAGCTCGGCAAGCCCCACGCCCTCGCCGTCGGCAACGGTACAAAGCACCAGTCCCCAGGGATCCACGATCATCGACCGGCCGTACGAGCGGCGACGCGGCGTGTGAACCCCGTACTGGGCGGCGGCCAGCACGAACGTCTGGCTCTCGATCGCGCGCGCCCGGATGAGTACCTCCCAGTGATCGCTCCCCGTGGGAACGGTGAAGGCGGCGGGCACCAGCAGGATTCGCGCGCCCCGGTCCACGAGCGCGCGGTAGAGCTCGGGGAAGCGCAGGTCGTAGCAGACGGAGAGCCCGAGGATCCCTAGGCTCGTCTCCGCCACGGCGACTTCGTCTCCAGGGGCGACGTAGAGAGACTCCTGATGCGTTGCCCGGGACAGGGCCACGTCGAAGAGGTGGATCTTTCGGTAGACCCCACGGATCGTCCCATCGGAGTCGACGACCACCGAGGTGTTGTAGACGCGTTCCTCCCCGGGGATCGCCTCGGGAAGCGTGCCCCCCGCAAGCACTACCCGGTGGCGCTTCGCCTGGTCCCTCAAGAAATCGACGACCGGCCCGTCTAGGCCCTGCGCGACCGGATTGGGACCGGCATCTTCCTCCCTCAGGAAGGGGAAGTTCTCGGGAAGGGCGACGAGCTCGGCCCCGGCCTCCGCGGCCCGTGCGATCCAGTGTGCGGCCCGGGCCAGGTTGTGCTCGAGGTCAGGAACGGAGGTCATCTGGATCACGGCGGCTCGCATCGGGGCACAACCTAGCATCAGCGTTCGGGGAGGGGAGGGAGATCCCTTCATCCAACCGGGCGTCGATGCGGGGAAGCAGGCCGCGCTGCGAATTCTCTCGGGGCGCGGGCTTTGAGCCGGCGTCGACCGTCCTTCTTCGTCTAGCTCCTGAAATCGGGCGGGTTGATCGCGTTGCGCCGCATCACGTCGTAGAAGTCCTTGCGGTC
>DAOUZG010000021.1 GCA_030665705.1 Deltaproteobacteria bacterium
GCAGCCTGGATCTCGCGGACGATCCGCCGGCGGTCGTCAACCTTGAGGACCCGCAGCCTTTCCTGCAGCCACTCGTGGCCCCGCCGGGTCATGTGCACCTTCTCCGCCACGACCTCCTCCCGAGAACGCCGGAAGCTACGCAGGCCGATTAACCCTGTCAACGCAACCCGGGCTCGAGCCGACAAACGAGTCCACAGGAGTCAGACGACGGCCGCGATCGCGTCGACCTCCACCTTGAGCCCGAGCGGCAGCCCCCCGGCCTCGACCGTGGTGCGGGCCGGCCGCGCACCGCCGAGGACTCGCTCGTAGACGCCGTTGAACCGCGCAAAGTCCTCCATGTGGGCGAGAAAGACCGTAACACGAAGCAGCTGATTCAGCCCCGATCCCGACGCCCTCAACACCGCCTCGAGGTTCTGGAGAACCCGCTCCGACTGCTCCTCGATCGTCTCGCCGCACGGCCGCCCCGTTTTCGGATCAACCGATACCTGGCCTGCGACGAAAACCAGCCCTCCGTGAACGACCGCCTGCGAGTACGGTCCGGCTGGCTTCGGCGCGTCCGGTGTAAAGATGTGTTCCATCCCGTGCTCCCGTTGCTACACTGCGGATCCCCCCGGGGAGGAGATCCATTGTACCGAAGCATCCTCTGGCTCGCGGCCCTGGGCTGGCTGGTAGCGATCGCGGCGGGAGGTTACCTCCTCGGCCAGCACGACAGCGAGCTGCGCTACAACCCGGTTCCGGCCCTGGGCTTTGCGGGATCGGACCTCGTCTACGTGCTGCGGCGAGTCGCGGCCGAGGCGAACGTCGTGCTTGCGCTGGACGAGGTGCGCCCTTCCGGTACGGCCGAGGATCTGCGCATGCGCTGGGTGGACGTGGACCTGGGGAGCAGCACGATTGACGAGGCGCTCACAGACCTCCGGAATGCGGTGGGAGGGTTCGACTACGATTTCCGGCACGGGTTGCTCTACGTGCGCAGCACGCTCCCATTGAAGAGCGATACCGGGATCGATCGTAAGGAGCTTCCGGGCGGGACGTTCGACGGTGACCTGAAGGGCCTCGGCCGCTGGATCCAGCAGACCCGGCCGGCGACCTTCATGAACGTCCATCTCCAAAGGGGTCATCCCGCCGGGCCCAACGTACGGATGCACGTGCCGCCGCACAGCTCCGTCCTCGACGTGCTGCTGCTCTACTCACGGGAATCCGGAGTGGGCTGGCGCATGCGACGCGCGGGCCAACAATACCCGGGATCGGGCGGCCGAACCGCTGTCGTGTCGACGGAGGTCTACCCCTGGTATCCGCTCACCGAGCCGCACCATACCGCACCCCTTCGAACCGACCGTTCCACGCTCCAGAACATCGCCCGACTCTCCCTTACCACAGGGACACCGATATGCGTCATAGACATGAGCCCGTTTTACGGAGCGGCCGGAACGTTGGACTTCCCCGTGACGCCCTACCCGGGAAGCCGTTCTGCGACCGAGTCGCTCGACACCCTCGCGACGCTGCGCGCCCCGGGCACCCCGCCTCCCTTCCTCTGGGAAGAGCGCGAAGGCGTGCTGGTCGTACGCTCCGAGGCCGTCGATCGGCTCCCCCTTTTGGCGGAGATCCTCGGCGAGCAGTTGAGCGGGGGAGTTTTTCGCGGGAGCCTTCCCGAGCTCGGACGCTGGCTAACCGGCCAGCTCCGGCAGACCTCGGGACGACGGGTCGCAGGGGGAGAGATCGTTCCTGATGCACCAACCGCGACGCTCGTGATCGGAGGCGGCACGACCGTGGGAGAGGTTCTCGAGTCCTTCGCTCGGGCCACGCAGCGCGGCTGGTACCTCGCGATCGTCGACCGCGGCAGACCCGAGTCGCCGCCCCCGACACCCTGGAGGGGGGCCTATCTATCGGACCTGAACGAATGGGGCGAGAAGGCGACACCGTACTGAGTCGGACTGCAAGGAACGCTCGGGCAATTCCGAACTCTACTCGACGCGTTCCTCGAGCAAGCGAACCAGATACCCGATGACAAGCAGATTCGGGAGCTTCTGAAAGAGCTGGTCCGAGGCGAGCCCATCCTGACCGGCGTCCGAGGCGAACTGCTCGGCGTAGCCCACGAAGAACTCGAGAAGCTCGAGACTGACGTTGTTCGCCAGCACAGTGTTGATCTGGGACGTGTCCAAGTTGTCCCAGATCTCGGTGAGTTCCCGGGCCAGCTCCACGCTTGTCACGACACAACCCCCGAGACCGCGCCCCTCTCGACGGTGGGGAGGGTCTACATAGAGGGCGCCATCATGCCAGCGCGTTACGCCTGAGGTCAATCGGAATCGATCGACCACGCGTTCCTGAACACGCATACTACCGGCAACTCATGTGTAGCAAGGACGTCGAGTGCGTTGAATCGACTCGGATTCTCAGTGTCGAGGCATCGGCTCGTCCTCGCGCTCGAGCCGCGGCCAGCGGATCTCGACCGCTGGCTCGTCATCCGTGCGACGTCCGGCCGACTCCAGCACTTCCTCGGACGCGAACACGGGGGCCCCGGCTCGCACGGCCACGGCGATCGCATCGCTCGGCCGCGAGTCGACCACCACCGTCTTTCCGCCCAGCTCGATCTCGAGCACGGCATAGTAGGTGTTGCCCCGTAGCTCGGTAATCACGATGCGGTGAAGCTTCCCCTGGATCCCACCGAGAATATTCTCGATCAGATCGTGCGTGTTCGGACGAGGGGTATCGACGTCCTCCATCCCGATCGCGATCGATTGAGCCTCGTAGAGACCGATCCAGATCGGTAGGCGCCGACGGAGCCCGCTCTCCTCCTTCAGCAGCACAACCGGGCTCGAGGTGCGGGGGTCCATCCGGACGCCGTCGACGAGCATCGAGGAGGCACCGGTCGCCGGCGACGTGGAAGTGCACCCTGCGGCCGCCAGCACTGTCACAATCGCGACCATGCTCGCACGGCATCGTCGTACGAGGCTCATGAGATTTCCCTCCGTGCGGCCCCCCCGAGCACCTGTCGAGAAACATAACACGGGGCGAGCCGGCCGCGCTCCCGCTACCCTGGATGTGTGGCGGGCAATCACAGACCTACCGCTCTGGTCGTCGGCTCTGTGACCCGGGACCTAGAGGATCGCGACGGCCGGATGGGTGAGCGGCCGGGAGGAGTCGTACACCACGCCGGTCTCGCGCTTCTCCGGCTCGGGGCGCGCGTGCGCGTCGTCACCCGCATCAACCCCAGCGACGCCGACCTGCTCGCGCCCCTGCGGCGCGAGGGGGCCGAGATCCGAGCACTCGAGAGCCGTTTCACCACGACCTATTGCAACGACTACACGGGGCCCGTCGACCACCACGAGCTGCTCTGGACCTCGGATCCGATCGCGGCGAAGGATCTACCCGCGGAGTGGCGACGCGCCGACCTAATCCAACTAGGACCGCTGCACCGACGGGATCTGGAGCCCGAGGTCGCAGGGGCCGTAGACGGCCTGGTCGGCCTGGATCTCCAGGGGCTGGTACGCCGCCAGGCCAGCGGCAGGGTCGAGCTCGCACCGAACCCGAGACTGCCCCACTTCCTCACCCAGGTGCAGGTCGTTCATGCCAACGACTCCGAGGTCGAGGTTGCCGTGGCGGGCGATTCGCTGGAACAATTCGTCCAGCGCCACTGCATCGGCGAGATGATCGTGACGCACGGGGCGGGGGGCGCGCGAGTCCTGGCAAACGGGCGTTCGGTGGAGCTTCCGGCCCGGCCCACGGGAGGCCACCACCTCGTCGGGTCCGGGGACGTATTCCTGGCGACCTATCTGTTTCTCCGCAGCGCGGGGGGGCTCCCCGAGGACGCCGCAGCGGGCGCCGTGGAGGTCTGCTCCCACCGGATCGAGCACGGCGAGATCCCATGGAACTTTCGCCCAACGGCCGCTCAGCGATGAGAGGGTGGGTTGTGCTCCTTCTGGCTGCCGCTTTGACGGGCTGTCCGATGAACTTCGGCATCTCGGTCCAACCCGCGACGCCCGCACGCCCCGAGGAACCCATGCCGCCCGCCTTCGAGGGAGACGTCGACCCACCCCTCGAGGCGTTGTCAGCCGAGGGGCTGTTCGTCGCACCAGCCGTGAATCCGCACCTCTACTACTCGAGCTCCGACGACCTCTGGTACCGGTACTGGAGGGGTCGCTGGTACCAGGCCTTCCGCTGGAACGGAGCGTGGTTCCCGCCCCGCAGGGTTCCCGAGCCGCTCCGCCCTGGACCTTAGCGGGTCCCGGCTCTACGAGGGCGCCTCGGTAAGCTCGATCATCCGCTCGAGCGAGCGTCGCGCGTCGCGCACAAGCTCCTCCTGCCCGTCGGGATCGAGCCGTTCGCGCCAGCCCGTCACCTCGTCGACCACGTCTCCCGGGAGCACCCGGTTGATGTCAGGCGCCTTGCCTCGCCGAAGAAGATCGAGGAGGGCCACCAGGTGGGGCGGATCGTTTCGGGACATGGTCGCGCAGCCACACCCGAACTGTTCGAACTCCGGACCCGGGATATCCGCGACGTGGACGACCTCGATCCCACGGAGCGCCGCCTGCTCGCGCAGATTCCGGACGAAGTGCCCCTCGGTTCCCACCGCGATGCGGCTTCCCTTTGGCGCATCCATCACGTGGTTCCAGAGGAAGGAGGTGGAGCCGGACCCGTTGGCGACGTCGACCACCGGCTTCGGACACTCGGGGTGCACGACTACGTCGTAGCCCCGCTCCTTCCAGTACCGCACCTGTTCGGGACGGAAGACGGTATGGACCCCGCAGAAGGAGCCCCAGAGCACGAGCTCCGCACGATCGAGCCGATCCACCTCTTCGGACGCCCAGTCTTCGAGACGAACGTCTCCTCCCTCGTGGCCGCCCTTCCAGAGGAAGATCCGGTCGGCGGGGATTCCCACCCGTGCCCCGGCGTTCTCCCCGAGGTGTCGGTCGGGGACGAAGAAGATCTTGCGGCCTCGCTCCCGCGCCCATGCGAGGATCCTATGGGCGTTGGAGCTGGTGCAAACGGCTCCCCCGGTGCGACCCGCGAGCGCCTTCAGACGGCCCGACGTGTTCATGTAAGCCACCACGACCAGGTCGTCGCCGTAGCGCCCCTGCAACTGATCGGCTGCGGGACGGACCATGAATTCCTTCGCCATCATCTCGAGCGTACAACCGGATTTCGGGTTCGTGATGTAGACGAGCTGGTCCGGTCCGGCGAGGATCGCGATCGCCTCCGCCATGAAGTGAACCGCCGACTCGACGAAGATCTTCCTGTTCGGGTGGAGAACCGCCTGGCGCGCGAGCAAGTAGGAATCGGCGATCTTTCCCCCGTACCGCTCGACGATCTTTACGATCTCGCCTCCCATGTAGTAATGGGCGAGCAGCATCACCTCGTCTCCGAACTCCGCGAGCGCGGGCTTGACGTACCGGTCCATCCACGGGAGCACGGTCTCAGGCTTCCGATCGGGGAGCTCCAGATACTCCTCGGCGTAGGGTTTGAACTCCTTCTGGTACCAGTCGAGCGGAAGGTCGGTCTGGCAGATCGGAATATCAGGCTGCAGGACGATGCCGCTCGTGCGAACCGAGCGGTCGATCTCGGTCGGCGGGGCTTCGTGGCTCGTCATGCAGACACCCTACATCAAGCCGCTAGATCGTTCCGGCGCGGGTCAGGTTTTCGACGCTGAACGCGAGGCGCTCCTCGAGAGCCTCCCCGCGAACCGGGCACTCGGACACCGTGCAGCCGGAGCATTGGTTCGGGAGACAGGGATCGATGTGCACAACGACGTCGCCCGTCCCGGTGATCGCCTGAAGTACCTCCGCCTCGAGGGCGTCCGCCTCCTGGTGCGCCTCGGCAATCGAGAAATAGCGAGGGACCGTCAGGTGGAGATCGACGTGGCTCACCCAGCCGGAGGACCAGGTGCGGAGCTGATGGATCTCCACCCACTCCGGGCGTCGGATCCTCTCGAGATGCTCCGCGATCCAGTCGAGCAGGTGGAAGTCGGCTTCATCGAGCAGGCCGGCCAGCGCTCGCCGGACGACTTTGGAGCCTATCCGGAGAATGTGCAGGCTGACTGCTATCGCAACGAGAGGGTCCAGGTAGACCCATCCCGAGAAGCGAACGCCGACCAGCGCCGCCACCGATCCTACGGTGATCCAGACGTCTGAGAGACAGTGGACGCCGTCCGCCTCGACAGCCGAAGAGCGCTCCCTGCGTCCCACGCGCACCAGATAGAGACCCAGCACCAGGTTCGCGACGCCGCCGACACCGGCGATGAGGATGCCCATACCCACGCGGTGGAGTTCTGGACCGATCACGATCTGCCGGATCGCTGCGATCAGGATGAACGTTCCGGCAACGACGATCATCCCCCCCTCGACCGCTGCAGAGAGGAACTCGGCCTTGCCGTGGCCGTAGGGATGGTCCGCGTCCGGGGGTCTCGACGCGATCGCAACGCTGAAGACCACGAGCATGGAGGCGACGACGTTGACGGCCTGCTCGGCGGCGTCCGCGAGAACCGCGGTCGAGCCGGTGACAAACCAGGCCACGAGCTTCACACCTAGGATCGCAGCCCCGCCAACCAGGGAGATGATCCCGGCCCGAAGCGCCACCCGCATCCTGGGCGCACCGGGGTGCTGCTCGTGAGCGCGGTGCTCGGTCGGCATCCCCTGACGGTAGCGTGGGCCGGGCCAGATCGAGACCCATTCGGGCTGGTCGGGGCGGGGGCTGGTCGGGGCGGCCGGATTTGAACCGGCGACCTCTTGGTCCCGAACCAAGCGCGCTACCAGGCTGCGCTACGCCCCGACCGAGCAAGCCAGGATAGGTGGCCTCCCGGGGCCGGGCAACCGAGCGCGCGGGGGGGCGGCTACTCGAGGAAGGCGCGCAGGACGCGGGCTCGGCTCGGGTGGCGGAGCTTGCGCAGGGCCTTGGCCTCGATCTGCCGGATCCGCTCGCGGGTCACGTCGAAGTCCTGGCCCACCTCCTCGAGCGTGTGGTTCGACCGTTCGCCGATTCCGAACCGCATCTTGAGCACCTTCTCCTCGCGCGGACTCAGAGTCCCCAGGACCCTACGGGTCTGCTCCGAGAGACTGCTCTGGATGACCTGATCGGAAAGCGAAGGACGCGCCTTGTCCTCGATGAAGTCGACCAGGTGACTGTCCTCATCCTCCCCGATCGGCGACTCGAGAGAGATGGGCTCCTTTGCGATCTTGAGCACCATCTGCACCTTCTCGAGCGACATGTCCATCTTATCGGCGATCTCCTCGGGGGTCGGCTCGCGGCCGAGCTTCTGGACGAGGTAACGCTGGGTGCGGACGAGCTTGTTCATCGTCTCGATCATATGCACCGGGATCCGAATCGTCCGTGCCTGGTCCGCGATTGCGCGGGTGATGGCCTGTCGGATCCACCAGGTCGCGTACGTCGAGAACTTGTACCCCCGGCGATATTCGAACTTGTCCACTGCCTTCATCAGCCCGATGTTCCCCTCCTGGATCAGATCGAGGAACTGGAGGCCCCGGTTCGTGTATTTCTTTGCGATCGATACGACGAGCCGGAGATTCGCTTCGATCAGCTCGCTCTTACCCTGGGCGGTCCGCTCCTCCGCCGCCGCGATCTCCGCGAGCGACTTCTTCGCCTCTTCCAGGCTCGATAGGTTCTCGCTCTTCAGCGCCTGAATCCTCCGGTCGACGGCGTGGATTTCCTTCTCGGCCAGTGCGATCGCCTCCAGATCCCCGCCGAGCCGTTTCAGCGCGCGGGCCCCGGGTACGGACCGCTTACGCGACTGGGCCGCAAGCTCGAGGAAGCTCCCCTCGTCGAGGTTCAGGGGGTTGAGCATGTGTGCGATCACCCGTTTCTGGGTCTCGATCTGCTCGACGAAGTTCTCGATCAACCCGGCGAGGACACGCACGGAATCCTTGGTCAACTCGGTATCGCCGAGCTGGGCCGCGCAGCGGCTGCGCAGCTCTTCGATCTCGCCGGAAACACGCGCGCGTGTCGCCTGACTGGTTCGAGGATGGGCGAGCACGCGCTGGCGCTTGCGCATCTCGGTCTGCACGCGACGCACCTGGGTGAGCGCACGAAGGAGCTTCTTGGAGCGCGCCTCCGTCGAGGCCTCGTCGTCGCTCGCCGTGAAGAGCTCCTTCGGTGCCTCGCCCCCCTTACGGATCGCATCGCCGATCGCGAGCAACCCCAGCTGAGCAATGGGACTCCGCAGAATCACCCGGATCTCGTCTTCCTCCCCGGCCTCGATGCGCTTGGCAATCTCGACCTCCCCCTCCCGCGTGAGGAGGGAAACCGATCCCATCTCCCGGAGGTAGACGCGGACCGGATCGTTGGAGCGGTAGCTGTCGTACCCGTCCTCGCCGGGGGTCGGGCGCCGCGGCTCGGGCTTGCGGAGCCGCATCGGCGGCTTCCAGTCCTTGAGGGCGATCCCGTGGCGGCGGAAGAGAGCCAGAACCTCTTCGAGCTTCTCCGGCACGCTCAGGATGTGTTTGGGGAGCGAGGCCAGTAGCTCGACGCCCTCGACACAGCCGCTCTCCTTGCCCGCCCGGAGTAGCTGCCGGAGACTCGGCTGCGGGCTCGCTCCGTTCCCCGTCTGGCGGCTCGCGGCGGGAGTCCCCCCTTCGGAGTTTTCCCTCACCGCGGCCGCGGTTGGTTCGGCCGGATCCGGGTCCGCACCGTTTGTCGAGCGCGTCGCCTGAGCCGCACCGTTGCCCCGCGCGGACTTCTTCCGCTTGGCTCGGGGCTGGGAGGTTGGCGCGGGTTTTTTCGATCGTTGCCGGGTCTCGTCGGTCTGGGTACTGGGCATCGGGGGGGGCTCCTCCAGTCCTTAATCTCCGATCACCTAGATGGGGGGCGCTCCTCTCTCAAAAGGGTTCGCCTCCTCGACAGCATCTCCTCCTTCGCCTCCAGCAGCGCGCGTTCCTCCTCGGGGTCGCCACAGCTCTCGAGGCGGGCGTTGATCTCTCGCGACTCCCTGTCGAGCGCCCGGTGTTTCAAGCGGGCCAGACAGTCCCGAAGGGCTTGCTCCGTGGTAGACCCCTCCATGGGGACGCTCTCCGACACGATCTGGGACAGCATCCCCTTCAGGTCGGGCCCGAGCTGGGCCTCTACGGGCGACAGGAGGTGTGCCAAGGCCTGCTCCCCGTGGGAGCGGATTGCCGCAAGCAGCCGCCCCACCAACGCCTGCGCTTCCCTGGAAGGAAGTGCCTGGATGTGGGATTCCGTGACGCGATCCCCCAGCCGGGGCTCAGCCGCCAGGATTCCGATTAGCGTGTGCGTGATGGGGTCGATCACGGCCCGACACAGGGCCGGAGCGGCGTTCTCGCTGGCCCTCTGCTGGGGGCCGGGGGAATGCCGCCCTGCCGCCTCCAGCACGGTGCTCGGCGAGAGATCGAGGCCGGAGGCGAGCCTTCGCACGGACGCCTCACGCTCCACGGGGTCTGGCAGAGCGAGCAGATAGGGAGCAAGCCGACGCACCGCGTCGGAGGCGCTCCACGCATGACCGTCGTGGTTCTTGACTGCCTCCTCAATCAACTGCTCTACCAGGGGTCTGGCCGCCTCCACGGCGCTCCTCAGCACCTCCCCGTCCCCGCGGGCCACCATCGTGTCCGGGTCCTCGTCCGGAGGAAGGAATACCCCCCGAACCCGAAGCTCTTCTCGGAGAAGAAGCGGCAGGGCCCGCTCGGCCGCGCGTCGTCCCGCGTCGTCGCCGTCGAAGACCAACACGACCTCCGGGACGTAGCGTCGAAGCCGTCGCGCGTGATGCTGCGTCAGGGCGGTGCCGCACGGAGCGACACCCTCGCGAAGTCCGGCCCGGTCGAGGGCCAGGACATCGAAGTACCCCTCGACCACGACCGCGCGACCCCGATGCCGAAGAGCGTCGATTGCCTGCGGCAGCCCGAACAGGACCTGGGCTTTGCGGTAGAGAGCCGTCTCCGGCGTGTTCAGATACTTGGGCCCACTCGGGTCGAGCGACCGGCCCCCGAACCCGAGAACCCGTCCTCCCGCGTCTCGAATCGGGAAGACCACGCGGTCGCGAAACCGGTCGTACCAGCCCTCGCCCGTCTGGCGGGGCGCCAGGAGCCCCGCCTGCTCGCCGAGCTCCTCGGCAACGCCCGCTCGGCGCAGCGCCTCCAACACCCCATCCCACAGGGGGGGCGCGTAGCCGATCTCGAAGCGCTCGATCAGGTCCGCCGGGATACCCCGGCCCTCCAGGTAGCGGCGGGCCGCCCCTCCCGCCCGCCCGCGCAGCGACTTGCGGAAGAAATCAAGGGCCACCTCGTTGGCACGGACGAGCCGGGAGTTCTGCCCCGGCTGCCCTCCGACCGACTCGGTAATCTGGACCCCTACCTCCTGAGCCGTGACGCGGACGGCGTCGGGAAACTCGAGACCCTCCAGGCGCATACGAAACCCGAATACGTCCCCGCCCGTGTGGCAACCGAAGCAGTAGAAGATCTGACGCTCCGAGTTGACCTGGAAGGAGGGCGTCTTTTCCTCGTGGAAGGGACAGAGCCCCCAATGCCGCGCCCCGACCTGGCGGAGGCCTACGTGGCGGGAAACTAAGGCCACGATGTCGGCACGCGCGCGCACCTCGTGGATCAGATGGTCAGGGATCCGTCCCACGTTGACGCCTGATTCCCCCGCGGCCTCTCCCAGCCGCCCCCATGAAAAGAGCCCGGTCCCGCTTCACGCGGCCCCGGGCCCCACCTTGTGCCTATCTCTCCGGTTGCCGGAGCTTCTTCAGGGCCCGCTTCCGAGCGGCAATCGTCTTCTTCTTCCTCCGGACGCTGGGCTTCTCGTAATACTCGCGCCGGCGGAGCTCGAACATGACGCCCGCCTTCTCAACCTGCTTCTTGAAGCGCTTGAGAGCGATCTCGATGGTCTCGTTCTCTTTGACCTTAATTCCCGGCAGAGAAACCCCCCTCCCTTCTGGGCAGCGCCAAAGCTACTACCCGAGATCCGCCTCCCTACTCGCAGGCTGACAGGCTGGCGCCTCGTTCCCCCTGAACGCAGATCCCCTTCGGGGGGTCCGCGAAAGCTGAATGGTTCCGGGCGCTTGCAGCCGGCTCGTAGACTGTCCAAAGTAGCGAATCGCTCTTTAGCCCGCAATATGGCTAGACAGGCCCCCGCCGTTGCGACTCGATTGGTCGGACCGCGATCCCCTGGCTCGCCAGGTAGTGCTTGAGCTGGGGAACGGTCAGCTCGCCGAAATGAAAGAGGCTCGCGGCCAGTACTGCCGACGCCCCACCCCCGAGCGGGGTCTCCTGGAGGGCCTCCCGGAAGTGTTCCAGCAAACCCGCACCGCCCGAGGCGATGACCGGGATCTTGACCGAGCCACACACCGCCCGTAGGAGGTCCAGATCGTACCCCTCCCGGGTTCCGTCCCGGTCCATGCTGGTCAGCAGGATCTCTCCCGCACCCGCCGCTTCCATTCGAACCGACCACTCCACGGCGTCGATCCCGGTCGCGACCCGGCCGCCGTGCGTGTAGACCTCCCAGCCCGCCCCCGGCTCCTCGGGATCCCGGCGCCGAGCATCGATCGCCACGATCAGGTTTGCCGACCCCAGCCGATCTGCGCTCTCCTTCACGAGGTGGGAGCGCTGCACGGCAGCCGTGTTGACGGAGACCTTGTCCGCGCCCGCGTCCAGCAGGGCCCGAACGTCGTCGACGCTTCGGACCCCACCCCCGACGGAGAAGGGGATCATGATGCGGTCCGCAGTTTTCTCGACCAGCTCCAGCAGCGTTCCTCGGCGCTCGTGGGAGGCGGTGATATCGAGAAAGCAGAGCTCGTCCGCCTCCTGCGCGTCGTAGGCAGCCGCGGCCTCCACCGGGTCGCCCGCGTCACGAAGGTCTACAAACCGGATTCCCTTGACAACCCGCCCGCCCTTCACGTCGAGGCACGGAATGACCCGCTTCGTCAGCATTGCGAGAGCTGGCGAAGGGCGTCCCGAAGATTGACGCGACCGGTGTAGAGCGCCTGGCCGACCACCACGCCCGCGATGACGCGGGTGCGGGCAACCTCGAGCAAGTCGGCCATCGACCCGATACCCCCTGACGCGATTACCGGGTGCCGCGTCGCCCGGGCAAGCTCCGCGGTCGCCTCGAGGTTGGGGCCCTCCAGGGTGCCGTCACGCCCAATGTCGGTGTGGAGAACGGCGCCAAGTGGTAGCTCCTCGAACTCCTGAACGACGTCCAGAGGAGTGCGTGCCGAGGCATCCATCCATCCCCGGACGGCCACGCGCCCGCCTCGTGCATCCACACCGAGCACGACCCGTCCCGGGTGCAGCGTGGCTGCCTCCCGCAGCAGCCCGGGCTGCTCCAGCGCGATGGTGCCCACGATGACGCGGTCGGCTCCCGCGGCAAGCAGCTCCTCAATTCGCTCGAGCGTACGCAGACCCCCCCCGACCTGAACCGGGGTGCCCCCGGCAGCGGCAAGGATGGAGCGGATCACGGGCCCGTTTTCCGAGCTGCCCTCCCGGGCTGCGTCCAGGTCGACGACGTGCAGACGCGGCGCGCCGGCTTCGACGAGATCCCGGGCGAC
>DAOUZG010000248.1 GCA_030665705.1 Deltaproteobacteria bacterium
GCACGCGGCTTCATGGAGGCCGAGACGCCGATCCTGCAGCCGATCTACGGTGGGGCCAACGCGCGCCCCTTCCGGACCCACCACAACGCGTACGACGAGACCCTCTACCTCCGGATCTCGGACGAACTCTATCTCAAGCGGCTGCTGGTCGGCGGCTTTGACCGCGTGTACGAAATCGGTCGCGACTTCCGGAACGAGGGGATCGATCGGCGCCGCAACCCCGAGTTCAGCATGTTGGAGGTCTACGAGGCCTACGCGGACTACGAAGGCATGATGGAGCTCGTCGAATCCCTCGTTGCGGGCGTCGCGGAGCGGGTCCTCGGGACGACCCGGGTCACCTGGCAGGAGCAGGAAATCGACCTCGCGCCCCCCTGGCCTCGCCGCCCGATGAGAGACCTGATCCGCGATGCAACCGGGATCGACCTCGAGAAGTCCGGGGAGCTCGACGACCTGCGACGGGAGGTCCGAAAGCTCGGACTGCCCGATGTCGACGCGGAGCAGGCTCCGACCTGGGCTCGGCTCGTGGACGACCTCTTCTCGGAGAGGGTCGAGCCGAAGCTCGTGTCGCCGACCTTCGTCCTGGACTATCCTGTTGAGCTCTCCCCCCTCGCGAAGCGCTCCCCGGACCGCGCTCACCTCGTGGAGCGCTTCGAGGCCTTCGTCGGCGGAATGGAAATCGCCAACGCGTTCACCGAGCTCAACGATCCGGACGTCCAGCGGGTCCGCTTCGAGCAGCAGGCCCGAGCCCGGAAGCTGGGCGACGACGAGGCACACCCCGTCGACGAAGACTTTCTCTACGCGCTCGAGTGCGGGATGCCTCCGACCGGAGGAATGGGGATGGGCGTCGGTCGGCTCGTCATGGTGATGACCGGAGCCCCGAGCCTTCGGGAAGTCGAACTCTTCCCCCACCTACGCAGCCGCGATGGCTGAGCTGATCCCGGCCGCCCTGGGCTTCGTATCGGCGAGCCTCGTTGCGCTGATCGCGCTGGCGTTCGGGGCGCTGTTCGTGTTTTTCTCGGGCTCTGCACTTCTGGTTCTCGGGCAGTTCCTACCGTTCGCACGTACGCCCCGCGTGGCGGTTGCCTCCGTCGGCGTCGCGGCTCTCGGAGTCACGATCGCGAGCCTCGCGGCCGGCGTCCCGGCGGCCTGGGCCGCGGTGAGCGGCCTCGCCTGGGCCGTTGCGGGCGCAAGCGGCTACGCCCTCGTGTGTTACAGGACGGTTCGACGCGTTACCACCTTCCTGCTCGGGCTGCTCCTGCTCGGCTCCGGACTCCTCTGGGTCGTGTCGCTGCTCGTTGCGGATCTGACCCTCGCGGCCCAGCAGGGGTTGATCCTCTGCGTCGGAATTGGTCTCCTGCTGATCGCCGCCCTCGGGCCGCTCGTCGTGGGTGGCCTTGTCTATCACGCGCGGACCCGCCCGTTCGAGTGGTTTCTCTCCCTCCGGTACCTCGTAGCCAAGCGGAGGCAGACGCTGATCTCGATCATCACGGTGATTTGCGTGGTGGGGGTCGCACTCGGAGTTGCGGTCATCACCGTCGTCCTCTCGGTCATGAACGGGTTCGCCCGCACCTGGGAGGAGAAGATCGTCGGAAACCGAGCCCACTTCGTCGTTCAATCGCGTGCCGGCGCCTTTCCGGATTACGACGGGCTGCGGGCTCGCATCCGCAGCGTTCCGGGGGTGGTGGGTGCCACCCCCTTCGTCCTTGCCGAGGCGATCCTCCGAGGAGAGGGGGGCGAGATCCAGGGGGTCTTGCTGAAGGGGATCGATCCCGCGACCGTGGGCGAGGCCACCGAGGTCGAGCGCGATCTGATCATGGGCTCGCTGTCGAACCTGGGTTCCGATCCCGAGGCCCAGGATGAGCGCCGTTACCCGGGGCTGGTGATCGGGGTGGAGCTTGCCGACCGCTTCTTCCTCCGTCTCGGAGACCCCGTCATTCTCATCTCACCCCTCGGGGGTCCGCTCACTCCCCTGGGCCCCGCGCCCCGCATGGAGCGCTTCCGCGTTGCCGGGATCTTCCGGTCGAATTTCTACCAGTTCGACGAGACGTTCGTGTACACCAGCATCCCCACCGCGCAGAGTTTCCTCAAGCTCGGGGACGTGGTGACGGGGATCGAGGCACGTACCGTCGATCCGTACCGGTCGCGTCCGATCGGCTACGAGGTGGCGGCACGTCTCGGGGGGTTCTTCTACATCCAGGACTGGAAGGAGTTCTACCCCGGCTTCTTCCAGGCTCTGAAGACCGAGCGCGTCATGATGTTCGTTCTGCTCTCTTTCATCATGGTCGTAGCGGGTTTCATCATCGTCGCCACGCTGATCATGATGATCATGGAGCGGTCCAGAGACATCGCGATCCTGAAGGCCATGGGCTGTGAAGACGACGCCATTCTTCGGATCTTCGCGATCGGTGGGGGGCTCATCGGGATCGCGGGGCTCGCGCTCGGGCTGGCGATGGGTCTCGTGATCACCTGGAATCTGGATACGGTCCAGACGGTGGTCGAGCGAGGCCTGGGATTCGACGTTCTGCCGGCGGACGTCTACCAGCTTCAGCAGCTCCCCTTCGACGTGGTACCGGGACAGCTCTCGCTCATCGCACTGATCGCGATGACCCTCTCCATCGGGGCTACGCTCCTTCCATCCTGGCAGGCGGCGCGGCTCGATCCCGCCGAGGCCCTCCGGTATGAATGAGCTGCGAGCCGAGGGGATCGTGCAGCGCTTCGCCATGGGGGACCGCCAGATCGAGGTCCTCCGGGGGGTCGATCTCTCCGTCCGTGCCGGTGAGTCGATTGCGATCCACGGCGTCTCCGGCGTCGGCAAGTCGACGCTGCTCTACGTCCTGGGAGGCCTCGAACAACCCACCGAGGGGCGGGTTCTCTACGACGATCGAGACCTCTACTTGATGGATGGGCCCGAGATAGCCCACTTCCGGAACCGGCATCTCGGCTTCATCTTCCAGTTCCATCACCTGCTACCCGAGTTCAACGCCGAGGAGAACGTGATGCTGCCGTGCCTCATTGCTGGATGGCCGCGGCCACGGGCACGCCAGCGCGCGCGGGAGATGCTCGTGGCCGTCGGGCTCGAGGAGCGGCGCCAGCACCGACCCGGGAAGCTCTCGGGCGGGGAGCGGCAGCGGGTCGCGATCGCCCGGGCTCTGGCCCCCACACCCCGCCTCCTCCTCGCGGACGAGCCGACCGGGAACCTGGACCCCGGGACGGCCGACGAGGTGATGGAGGTGCTGCTGCGGCTGAACGAGGAGACGGGCGCCGCGCTGGTCCTCGTCACGCACAACCCGAAGCTGACGGGG
>DAOUZG010000056.1 GCA_030665705.1 Deltaproteobacteria bacterium
AGGCGGGAGATGAAGCCGAAGACGTTCTGCATCGACCAGCTCGTCGTGACGTACTCCGCCTCCAGCGTCAGGAAGTACTCGAACACAAAAGGGAACGCGATGAAGTAGCCGAAGGCACACCCCGCGAAGAAGAGCAGCGTAGTCGCCAGGACGAACGGGAACACGAGCCTTCGTTCGTTCTTGTAGAGACCCGGAGCCACGAACGCCCAAGTGTGGTAGAGGGTCATCGGGATCGAGAGGACGAACCCGACGAGCAGCGCGGTCTTGAGGTAGGTAAAGAAAAGCTCCGGCGGAGCGATCGCGATCAACGTGTGCCCCCTCGATCGTACCGCCTCGACCGCGGGTCGGCTCAGGATCTCGAAGGCGTCCTTCGCTCGAATTCCGGTGAGGCCTGCGCATCCGGCCCACGCTGCGAGCACCCAGAAGAGTCGTCGCCGGAGCTCCTCGAGGTGCTCCGTCAACGGACGCGGGGGATCATTCATTCGAACTTTCCTCGCGTCCTTCCTCATCCCCTCCCGACTGCGCGGGCTTGGGTTCTTCCGATGCCACCTGTGGCGGGGGCTTCGGATCCGGTGCACGCTCCTCCAACGGGGCGGTGATCGTCTCGCGGAGTTCCGACGACGTGCGCCGGAACTCAGCCATCCCGCGACCCAGCGAACGCGCGACCTCGGGGAGCCGCTTCGGTCCGAGGACGAGCAACGCCACGAGCAGGATCAGGATTAGCTCGGGCATCCCGATGCCGAACACAGCGCGACCTCCTTCCTCGTGAAGGGTACGCGATTCACGCGCCGCCCGAAATCCGCGGGGAGAGCGGGGTGCGCCGCTCCTCATCTCCGCGAGACCCCGACCCCCCAGCGAGTTCTCGCGGGGCGGGAGCAGCGACACCCCGCGGCCCCCTTAAATCAGACCCCCGCGCTCACCGCAACTCCTATCTCGCCGGAACCTCGACGGAGACAACCTCGGGGTAGGGGATGGAAGAGCTCGCGAAGCGGATCAGGGATCCACGGGGGATGCGAAGGACGCTCTGACCACCCTTTCGGCGGACCCAAAGCCCCTCCGCATCCTGGCCGAAATCGACGACACCCTCGATCCGTTCGACCCCCGTCTCGGTCCAGATGGTGAGTATGCGCTCGATGCGCTGCGCCACGTGGAGAACGATGCGCGCTCCGACGCATCGAAGTAAGAGGGCGGCGACCTCGTGTGAGCCGTCTCCCGGCTCGTAGAGGTCGTCGGGAGCCTGGACCCGTGCGGCTCGGAAAATCCGTAGGATGCGCCCTACCCCCTCGATCGCCGACAGCTCACCACGGGGTTCGAGCCGGATCCGATCCTCGATCGGCGTCCGGTCTCCACGGAGAGGCTCGAAGCGAACGATGACCTCGGGCCAGTCGGCTCGTGTCTCCACGATCACCGCTTCGACCCTCCGAACCAACGGCGCAGTCCGCAAGGAGTGAGGACGCTAGCGCAGCGGGGGCGGCGCGTCAGGACGGGATTTCGATGAGCACCAGGTTGTCGTGGGGACCCGAGACGTCCACCCCGAGCGAGCCGTTTATCCGCTCCACGAGCGAACGCGCGATCAGCACCTCCAGGGGGATCCCGCCCGCGGCGGCCTCCTCCGGTGGCACCAGCACGTCTTCCGGGCTGTGGAAGCGGATGAGGATCCGGTGACGCGCCGGCTGGTCATCGGTGGCAGCGAGATATCGGCTCCCCACGTAGAGGTCACCTCCCGATGGAACCATCCGTAGCGCCCGGCCGAAGAGCACGTCGAACGCAAAGCGCAGCTGCTCCTCGTCAGCGTCTACCGGCGGTGCCTCGTGATCGAGCTCCTCCAGCATCACCAGACGACGCTCTCGAATGGTCGCGAGCCGACTCTGGAGCACACCCCCCAGAAGCGCGGCGAGGTCGATCGCCTTGGGATCGGGTGCACCGAAGCCCGAGAACCGCTGTGTCTGCTCGATCACCTCCTCGATCCGACGTAGATCCCCCTCGAGCAGCGACGAGAGCCGTCGACGGACACCCGGATCGTCGGGGCGCTGGTTGAAAAGGCCCGCGTAGGTGCGGAGCGCCAGGAGGGGTGCCCGGATTTCCTCGGCCAGAGGGGCCACGATCGACTCGACCGTAAGCTCCCGTGCCGTCTGCGCCGGGCCCGCCGAACGCTGCGGCGCGGGCTCCTTCTCGCCCTCGAGGGCCGGCGCCTCCGGCGCCTCGGGCTCGGCGATCACGACCGCGACGTCGGTGGACACTGGAGTGGGTTCGTCCGAGAAAGCCGGCTCCGCCACGGGAGCTGACTCCCCCAGGATTGAGGGCGCTCCCGCTGGCTCGAGGCTTTGGACGGGAAGTCCGACCTCGAAGCGCAGGTCTTCCGCCTGGAGCACCTCGCTTGT
The DNA here is from genome assembly GCA_030665705.1 of Deltaproteobacteria bacterium. GTDB lineage: Bacteria > Myxococcota_A > UBA9160 > SZUA-336 > SZUA-336 > DAOUZG01. The sequence continues at coordinate 2,382 of DAOUZG010000056.1, forward strand.
CGTCGACGCCAGGCTGGCGTCGAGCACAGCCTCGAGCTCGCGGAGATTTCCGGGCCAGGCATAGGCCTCCAGCGCTTGGAGGGTCTCGGGGGAGGCTGAAACCTCACGGCCGGTCCGCACCGCGAATTCGGCCATCCAGGCCTCCACGAGCGTCTGGAGGTCGCTCCGGACTCGCAGGGGAGGCAGATCGACACGGAGCCAGGGTACGAGCCGCAAAACGGTGGGGAGGGCCGACGGCCGCTCCGCCGCCACGATCCACCGCACGGTCTCGAGGGCCGCCGCGCCGCCCTCCGTGAGCAGCTCGGCCAAATCCTCCTGCATCGCGATTGGCGCGGCCTCCAGGCCGTGCACGTAAAGCGTGGTGTAGGTTCCGGCGGTACGCCCGAGAACAATCTCCTCGAGCTCCCCGGTCCTGAGTCCACCCAGGGCCAGACGCACGAAGCGGTGGCGGATGGGCTCCGAGAGCTGATGGATGTACCGCGCCAGCAGGGCTCGTCCGGTTCCCCGCTCCCCGACCAGGAGCACCGGTCGACCCGCGTTGCGGGGATCGATCGCCGGTCGGAGCGCCGGGAGGTCGAGCCCCGCGTAGAGCCGCTCCACCCGTCGGCGAACCCACGAGATGCGCGCCCGGTCGCGCAGACTCGGCGGCCGCACCGGGGAGTCGATGAGCTCAGCGGCTCGCCGACGCACATCGTCCGGGTCCGGGGGCCAGCGGAGACTGGCACTCGGCCGGTCGTCGATCAGCTCTTCCACCCACTCGGCCGGAGGCCGGCCGCCGGGAGGTTCCACGTAGAGGACGGGAACCGGCGGGCGTCGCACGCGGCGGATCCCCGCAAGAAACTCGAGCAGCCGCTCGACCCCGGCCATGTCCCCTTCCGGAGCTTCCGGGGCCACGAGCACGATCAGGTCGGGCTCTTTGATCCCGCGCCACTCCGACCGCTCCGGCGGGCCCGTGAGGACCTCCCGCAGCCCGCGGAGAGGGAGCTCCACGGCGAGCGCGAGCCCGGGGTCGACGGAGACGATCCAGATCGGAGCCACAGTCGGTTGCTCTCCTGGGGGCCGTGTGCCTCGGAACCCCCGCGGCCCCGGCGCAGGGAGGCAGTCGGCGAGCCCGGGATCAGGATACGGCCCGGCCTCGGAGGGGCCGGATGGACATGCAAGGGGGGTGTGCCCCTCCGGGCCTCGGCCCGTCCCTCCACGGGCCAATAGGCAGCGTCCCGGCCCCGGGCCCGCCTGGCGTCTATCAAGAGGTTACCCTGGGACCGTGGCGGGTGGCGTTCTTCCGGTTGGTAAGCTCCCAGCAGGCCTCCTCCGCGAGCTTCTGGAAGCGGCAGAACCGCTCCCCCCGGAGGTGCTACTCGGCCCGGCCGTGGGGGAGGACGCGTGCGCGATCGAGGTTTCGGCCGGGGTTCTCGTAGCCGCAACTGATCCGATCACCCTCACCGGCTCCGGCGTCGGCGCGCACGCCGTTGTCATTAACGCCAACGATGTGGCGGTGACGGGGGTTCGGCCGCGCTGGTTTCTGCTGGCGGTACTCCTCCCCGTCGGCACGACCGTCGACGAGGTGCGGACGCTCTTTCGGGAGACGCAGGATGCGCTCGCTGGAATCGGAGCGTCGCTTGTTGGGGGACACACGGAGGTGACGCCCGTCGTGCGCCAGACTGTGGTGGTCGGCCAGTTCCTCGGGCTCGGCGAGGAGGGTCGTTTCATCCGCACGGCGGGGGTGGAGACCGGGGACGTGATCCTCCAGATCGGGCCGGCCCCCGTCGAGGGGGCGGCGGTCCTGGCGAGCGAGGTGGGTGCCCGGCTCGAGGCCGTGCCCGCACCCCTGCTGCGCAGTGCGCAGGATGCGATTCAAGAGCCCGGAATCTCGGTGGTGGCGCCCGCGCTCGAGGCGGCTCGCCTCGGAGCCCACGCGCTTCACGATCCGACCGAGGGCGGCCTCGCCACGGGGCTGCACGAGCTTGCCGAGGCCTCGGGGGTGGCGCTGGTCGTCGATGGAGCAAGCGTCGTCTGGTTCGAGCCCGGCCTCGCGGTCTGCCGAGCCCTCGGAGCCGACCCCTGGGGCGTGTTGGCCTCGGGGACGCTCCTGGCCGCGTTCGGGCCCGATGCCGCGGAGACCGCCCGGCGCGAGCTTGGCGCCCGCGGCTTCGAGGTCGCGGGGATCGCCCGTGCGGAGCGGGGAAGCGGCGTCCGGACCCGGGACGGAGGATCCCTTCCTCGCTTCGACTCCGACGAGGTCGCCCGGGTTCTCTCGGAGGGATAGGCCACCCGGTGAGAAGGCGGGCCGGGCTGGCTCAGCTCGGGCGGCCGACCCGTGCCACCACCAAGATCTCCCCCCCGTAGTAGTCGTAGGGGCGCCGGTCGAACGCGCCGTAGAAGGTCACGTCGGTGAATCCGGCCCGCGCGAGCAGGTGCTCGACCTCGTACCGGAAGAAGTAACGCATCGTGAACTCGACTCGGTCGTTGCCCACCACCTCCCCCGCGCGCCGACGCTCGTAGCGCATCTGCACGTGGATGAGCTGGAGGGCCGGGTCGCGTTGGCTCGCCGTGTACCGAACGATCTCTTCGCCCTCCTTCTCGAAGCGCGCATCTTCCTGCTCCGGCTCCTCTTCGAGAGCGATCCGGTCGAGCTTGGGCGCGAAGACGTCGAAGGAAAAGACGCCGCCGGGAGCGAGGTGCCTGCGCACGCAGTGAAGGCACCGGAGTTGGTCCTCCACCGTCACCAGGTGCTGGAAGGCTCGGAACGCCGTAAAGACGAGGCTGAAGCGGTCCTCCCCCAGGTCGAACTCCTGCATCCGAGCTCGGACCAGACGGAGCGTCGCGGGCGGTCCCTTGCGTCGAAGCGCGTCGAGCATGGAGGGCGAGGGGTCGAGGCCCGTGCACGGGAACCCCTCCCGCGCGATCGGAAGCAGCACCCGCCCGGTCCCGCACCCCAGCTCCAGAACGGGCCCCCGAAGCTCCCGCGCCAGCTCCAGGTAGAACTGGCGGTCTCCAGAGGGATTGCGGATCTGAGCGTAAGCCTCGTCGTAATACCGCGCGGTGACCTCTCCGTAGGGGTCCTCGACGCTAGAACCCATCTCAGAAACCCGCTCCCGTCGCCAGGCGGCCCTGGGGGGCCGATCTCTGCGTTGCGCTCGCTCGGAATAACGAGGGATATGCCTCGCTCGCGACGCCTTGATCTCGGCCCCCCAGAGTTGCCTGGCTCGGTCCGGGGTCTCTGAGATGGGTTCTAGGCGAACGCTCGTCGTTCATGGTCCCCTCCCCGCTTCGTGGCTCCCGTCCTCCAAGGGAGAGCAGAGCCGCCCCAGATCCTAGCCCCATTCGGCCGGCCTCGTCGTTGGTGTACGGTTCGGGCGGCTCGGACCGGTTTGATATCCTCACTTCTTCGATTGCGCGGGGAATGAGGGGGCTTCCGGTGGCAGAGGTCATAGACCGCGGCGCACGGGTCACGCTTCGTCGGTGGTTCGGGACGCCCTACGACGATGCCATTGCGGCGGCCCGGACCTGCTACTCGGACCGAGTGATCACCCCCGAAGAGATCACACCCGGTCAGCGGGAACGCATCGGTCCACTGACCTTTGAGGCGGGGCATCACACCGTCTATCAACACGCCAGCTTCGAGTTTGCGCTCGAGGGGGTGTCGCGACAGCTCGTCTGGTCCTTCCTCCATCGGCAGCCCTTCTACAACAGCGAGCAGCAGAGCCAGCGCTACGTCGTGCTGACGCAGGTGCGGGCCCACGTGCCGTCGGTCCTCGGTGGGAAGGATCGCGAACTCTACGAGCGGGCCGTGACGGAGGCGTGGCTCGCCTACGCGGAGCTGACGGAGTTACTCAAGCCCGTCGTGCGCGAGCGGCTCTCGGAGCTCTGGGGCTTTACACGCCGACGGTCGGAGCAGTTCCGGCGGTCCGTCGAGCGGGACATCGAGAAGCGAGCCATCGAGACCGCACGCTACGTCATTCCGGTCGCCTGCGAGACGGCGCTCGTCCACACCATCTCTGGGCTCGTCTTGCACAGACTCCGCCGGATGGCTGCGGCCAGCGACGTCCCGTTCGAGGCGGAGAACGTCGTACGACGCATGGTGGAGGAGGTGGAGAGGATCGATCCCGACTTTTTCCGCTACGTGGGGCGCGGACCGCTCGCGGAGGAGGAGGTTCTGGAGGCGCGAATCGGACGCCCGGGACCGGTGTCGGCTGAATGGCTCTCCACCTTCGATGCCTCGCTCGAGGGTCGGCGCTCGAGGCTCGTAGCCTGGACTCCCGAGGGTACGACCCGAGTTTCCGACGCGGTCCGCGCGGTCCTCGGTCTCTCTCCCGCCGAGCTCAACGACGCGGCGGCCCTCTCTCTGGTGCTCGACCCACGACGTAATCCCCACCGTCTCGATACGCTCAACGTCTCGATGCACTCCCCGGCAATGCAGGCGCTCGAGCACGTCCATTACACGTTCCGCAAACGGCTCTCGCACACGGCCGATTCCCAGGATCAGCGTCACCGGATGGTTCCGGGCTCCCGCCCACTCCTCTCGCGACACGACACGTTCGCACCGGATGTGATCGTTCCGGAGCTCATCAATTCGAGTCCCGCTGCACGACGCCGGTTCGACGAAGCGGTCGGCATGTTGTGGGAGGCGAAGAACAGGCTGGTCCGACGAGGAGTAGACCTGCGCGTCGCGCAGTATCTACTCCCGAACGCGAGGGTCATCCGCTTCGAGGAGAGTGGCTCCCTCCTCCACCTGCTGCACAAGTGGACGCTTCGCACCTGCCTCAACGCACAGCGCGAGATCTACGAGGCGTCGATAGAGGAGCTAGAGCAGGTCCGAAGCGTCCACCCGGAGCTGGCGGGTCACGTCGGACCCCCGTGTGTCGTGCGCGACGGGCTGGTCCGTCCGCGATGCACGGAGGGGACCCACTTCTGCGGCGTTCCCGTCTGGCGGAAGTTTCCTGCGGTTCATCGCACGATATAATCGGTGTATGCGCTTCCCCCGAAGCCTCGCTGCGCTCGTCATCACGTGGGTACTGGCCACGGCCTCTGCCCCGAGCCGCGGGGCGGAGGGGGATTCCCCGGGAACGGATTTCGGCGACGTCGCGCTTTCGGGCGACTGGTACGTCCTGATCCACTACAAGGACGACGACTCCGTGGACAAGTCGATCACGAAGTTCCGGGACCTCGTGTGGTCGATCGAGCAGACCCCGAACACGATGACCTGGGAGGAGTACCCCTACGTCATGTTCTCCGGCGACGTTGAGATGTACCGCCGACACGCCATGAAGGAACATCTTCCGTGGGAGCCCAACGAGTCGAGTTGGAAGCGCATCCGCGAGTCCGTCGACGTGAGCTCGCGGGCCATGAAGCGCAAGCGCCTTACGGGTAGCGTCGGAAAGGGTTACGAGTCCCTGCCCCCGCTGACGACGGGCGGGTTGAACACGATGACCTTCACGCAGAGCTGGCGCATCCGTTTCGAGAAGGAGCGGATCCGGATCGAGATCGTCGATTCCCTAGGAGGGATCGGCTTCGAGGAGATGGAGGGGGCTACCCGCTACGAGATCACTGAGCGCAAGGCCCCGGACGAGCTCCGTGGCCGCTTCGATCGCGATACGCTCCACGGGACGTTCCGAATGGTGCGCTCGAAGGAGCGAAAGGTCGTCAAGTAGCCCGATGCGCGATGCGATTCGGATCCGGCCCGCTCGGGGATCGGACCGGCACACTCTGCTCCAGCTCTGGGTGGAGCTGGTCGAACACCACCGCAAGCTTGCGCCCGATCTCCCGGGGGCCGATCCGCGCCCCGAGGCCCTCCGCGGGGAGATCGACCGTGGCCTCGACTCTCCATCCTGCCGCGTACTCCTCGCTGAGGTGTCCGAAGAAGCCGTGGGGTTCCTCTTTGCCGAGGTCGAGTCCCGCGGGCAGTCGGCTTCTCCGGGGGCCGCCGTCGGCTGGCTCCACGAGACCTACGTCCGGCCCGATTCACGCCGCCGGGGGGTGGCCGACGCCCTGGTTCGGGCGAGCCTCGCGTGGCTGCACGAACGCGGGGTTGGGCGCGTCTCCGTCCGCATCGAAGCGACCAACCCCGAGGCTCTCGGGTTTTGGCGGCGCCTGGGGTTCGAGGAACGGGCCCGGGTCCTCGAACGCCCCAGCTCACCCTGCTAAGCTCCGCGCCGCTATGAACCCACTCGCGAAACAACTCAACGAGACCATTGGCACCCGAAGCCCCGACACGCTCGCGCTGCTCTCGGAGCGCGGAAAGGGCTTTTACTTCCCCCGCGGGATCCTCTCCCAGACAGCCGAGGCGCGCGAAAAGGCCCACCGCTTCAACGCGACGCTCGGCGAAGCCACCGAGGGGGACGGCCCGATGGCCCTTCCGTCCGTGCTCGCTCACGTCGAGGGCCTCGCGCCTGCGGATGCCGTCCGTTACGCCCCCGCCGCCGGGAAGCCGGAGCTCCGGCGGGCCTGGCGGGAGAAGCTGCTCGAGGAGAACCCGCGCATGCGGGATCGCACGTTCGGGCTCCCGATCGTGACGAGCGCCATCACCCACGGGCTGGGCCTCGTGGGCGATCTGTTCGTCGACCCCGGGGACCGGATCCTCCTCCCCGACAAGCTCTGGGGCAACTACCG
>DAOUZG010000045.1 GCA_030665705.1 Deltaproteobacteria bacterium
GGAGGCCAGTTCGAGCCGCAGATCGTAGACGCGATCCACGGGGACCTGGATGACGGTTGCCGCATGGGTCAGGCGGTACGCCACGCCCTGAGTGGAGAGAAAGTCGACGATCCGGGACGAATCCTCTGGGGTGAGGTTGGCGTAGAGGGTTCCGTAGTCCCGTTGCCGGGCGAGCTGCGTGAGGAGCGCGATCGATCCCACGCCGATCAGAACGACCGAGAGGAAGGCGATCTTCTGGGCCGCCGAGAGCCCCTTCCAGAAGCCTCCGAGTTGGCCGAGGAGTTGGTCGAATGCTCGCGGCATGGACTACACCTGCGTCTGCAGCAGACGGTTGACCGCGTCAATCAGCCGGTTCCGCATCGTCATCAGCAGGCGGAACGAGCCTTCCGCCTTCGTCATCTCGATCATCGCCTCGTGAATGGAACCCTCACCGTCGACCATCAGTCGCTCGATGGCCCGCGATGCATCGAGTTGATCCTGGTTGACGCTCCGGAGCATGCGGCTCAGGTCATCCACGAACCGTCCCGTTCCCTGAGCGCCGTCTTTGATTTCGAGCCCGCTGGACGGCGAGTTGCCGACGGGTTGGATCGCCATCATCCAATCCTCCCGAGTCGGAGCGCCCTCTCGGCCATCTGGCGTCCTGACCGGATCGCCATGAGGTTCGCTTCATAGGACCGTGCTGCGTTCTGGAGGTTGACCATCTCCTCGATGACCTGAACGTTCGGAAGCTTGACGATGCCCCGCTCGTCCGCGTCTGGATGGGATGGATCGAAGACCTCGCGCGGCGGCCGTGGATCTACAGCGATCCGCTGGATCTCGACCGCGCGGATCGCGCGTCCGAGTTCGGAGGCAAACGGTCCCCCCACGGGAACCGCGGCAAACACCGGATCGCGCCTCCGGTAGGGCCCGCCTTCAGGCGTCCGCGTGGAATGGGCGTTGGCGAGATTCGCGCTCGCGAGATCGACGCGAAGGCGCTCGGCGTCGAGCGCGGACCCGCTCACCACGAGGGACGTTAGGAAGCTCATCGGGTCTCCCTCGCTACACGGTTCAGAGCCGCCCACCGATCGAGGAGTTCCATCCCTGCCTCGTACCGGGTTCGGTTCTCGATCATCCGGAGAAACTCCTGCTCGAGCGAGACGTTGTTTCCGTCTAACCGCCCGGGTGCGTCAGATTGCTCGAGTTTCGCCGGGATCCGTGCCAACTCCGCGTTCAGGGAAAGGTGTCGGGGATCGCTTCGGCTCGGCTCGAGCGGCTTGGCCGCATCCAGCTCCTTCTTCAGCACCAGATCGAACGCTCGATAGCCAGGCGTATTCGCGTTGGCAATGTTGGAAGTCAGCACGTCGTGCCGTTTGTTGTGGAATTCGAGCACGCGCTTGAGACCGGCGGCGGTCGGATCTTCGATCAGTGGCATCGTCGGCTTCTCTGCATAGGTGGATCCGGACAGGTCAAGAGCAAGCGTTGTGCCGGGGGGAAGGTCCGCCAGGAATCGTCAGGGGCGGACATCGGGGTCGGGCTGAGACGGGGTCGTTTGGGTCAGCCGGGCAGAACCTGCCGACCTAGGGGGCACCGGGCGAAATCTGCCCACCCCGCTGCGCCCAACGGGCCGCACGAGCGGTGCCCGCGCGCGGGAGCGTCTCCGGGTCGAAGATTTCGTACTCGTTGATCTTGTTCCTAAGGGTCCGGAGGCTGATCCCGAGCTCGCGTGCCGCACGCGTCCGATTACCGTCGAGCCGCTTCAGAGTCTCGAAGATCATCCAACGCTCCATTTCGCGGAGCGTTCGGACCGGCGGCAGGTCGGGCGCGGGGCTGGGCTCCGAAGGAGTAACCGGCCGCTCCACCGTCGGTCCGAGGTTCTCCCGCCCTACGGTCTGCTCCGGTCTCGTCAGGACGAGCCGCTCGATCAGGTTCTCGAGCTCGCGCACGTTCCCCGGCCAGGCTCGTTCGCGAAGCATCTCCACGGTCTCGGGGAGGATCACCGGCAGCGGTCGCCTCCGGCGAGCGTGCTCTCGGAGAAAGTGATCGACGAGGAGCGGGACATCGTCGGGCCGCTCCCGCAACGGCCTCAGACGGACGGGGATCACCTGAAGCCGGTAGAAGAGGTCCTCCCGGAAGCGGTTCGTGCGTACCTCCTCGGCGAGATCACGGTTGGTCGTTACGACCAACCGAAAGTCGACGCGGACGGGCCTGGGCGCGCTGATCCGTTGAACCTCCTTCTCCTGAAGCACCCGTAGCAGCTTCGCTTGGAGCCCGAGTTCCAGCTCGCCGATCTCGTCGAGCAGCAGCGTTGTGCCATGAGCGAGTTCGAACTTGCCGATCACACGATTCACTGCCCCGGTGAAGGCGCCGCGCTCGTGTCCGAACAGCTCGCTCTCCAACAGGCCCGAGGGAAGCGCGGCGCAGTTGACCGACACGAGCGGCCGTTCTCGGCGCGGGGAGGCACGGTGGATGAGCCGTGTCAACAGCTCCTTGCCGGTTCCACTCTCCCCTTCGATGAGGATCGTCGCGTCGCTCGTAGCAACGGAACGGGTGAGCTCGAGCGTCGCAAGCGTCTCCGGATCGTTCGTGACGAACGGATCGGTCTCCCCTGGCAGACTTGGGCGTGCACAGGAGGCCCCGAGGAGCCGGCTCCACGCGCGCTGCAGCGTCTCGTACTCGAACGGGCTGCACAGGTAGTCGGTTGCACCGCTGCGAAGGGCGTCAACCGCGGCGGTCACGCTTCGATCACGCGACACCACCAGGGCGGGCACCTGCCGGTTCCCCGCTGCGAACAGAAGCTCCCGAACCCCGGCATCGAGCAGATCCGTCTCTATGACGAGCGCGTCGAGTTCGGCCGCCTGGACCGACGCGAGCGCTGCGTCGAGGCGCGGGAGTGCGACCACCGCCTCCTCCGAACGCTCGATCGCCGCCCGGACCAGCCCCCGGCCGCCGAGGTCGAGGAGGCCGATCATCGACTGGGCCCCCGCTTGGCGCTCGACCCGCTCGGGGGGAGCTCTCGACGCAGGCGAGTCGAGAACTGGTCCGTTTCGCGCAGCACCGCCGTCGCCCGTCCAAACAGCCCGCCTCCGGAGGGCGGATCCGCCAGCTTCACGCGAGACGCCAGGTAGCGGAGTGGACCTCCCCATTCCTCGGGAGCGGTGTTCAGCGCCTCGTTCACGGAGGTCCGGACCGCGCGCGTCGGGGTGTGCCACTCGGCGAGTCTCAGAAGGGTTACGAGTCCAAGTGATCGGAAGGGGAGTGCGGGGGCGAACTCGGGATCGAGCAGTGCGAGACCCTCGAGCACCGGGCGCGGGGCGTCGTCCGCGCGACCGGTCACCATCCATACCTCCCCGAGGCGGATGAGAACCGGCCCCACGAGGTCCGGCGTCCGAAAGCTCTCGAGTCCCCGCTCGTAGACCTCCCGGGCCTGATCCATTTCCCCACGCCGAAACATCCCCTCGGCAACCAGCACCAGGAGAGGCAGGGAGAACGCTCCCGCTTCGCCCGACTCCGCCAGCCGCCTCAGGGCCGATCGGGGATCGGGATCCGGAAGCGCCCCACCTGCACACTGAGCCTCGCGCCAGATCGCGAGCCCTTTTCGAATCGGGCGAACCTCCCGTGCCTCGAGCGCGCGCGCCCAGTTCGCACAGCGGGTATGCTCAGCGGTTCGGAAGAACGTTTCCAGCGCAAGCAGAACCAGGTCTTCAGGGACATGACGTGGATGGAGGTACCGCTCCAGATCCTCGAGGGAATCGGAGTCGAGCGGTTCACCCTCGAAAAGGAAGGCGGCGAGATGCGAGCCGATTCTATGCGAGAGGTCACGCCGGATGAGGGAGCGCACCGGTCCCTCGGGAAGCGTGACCAGCACCTCCGCGATCCTGCGGCGCATCGCCCCGGGCCTCTCGCTCGGGACCGTGATCTTGGCGATGTGGTAAGTGAGCAACCCCACCCCGGGGATTCGGGAGCCCTGCTCGAGGATCTTGGTTGCCCCCGGTGGGATGGCGGTCGACTTCCGTCCGCGCAGCCGCTCAGCCTCGATTGTCGCTACTCCGGCCAGCGCCGAGAGTTCGACCTCTGCGTCGCCGTCCAGAATGCGAAGCGCCTCGAGAGCTGCTTGCTCGAGTTCACCGAGCTGACGGTAGGCACGCGACCGGAGCAGCCCGGCCAGCGCACTCGGAGCCGAGGAAGTCGCGGGAATCGGCTCGAGGGTCTTCAGCGCGCGTCCCGGCTTGCCCGACTCGAGCTCTGCCAGGGCCAGCCGCAACCGGAGCGTCGCAGTTGGAGAAGTGGTCGGGTCGTGGAGGTCCCGAGCCCGGCGATACTCGTCCGCGGCGGGCGGAAACCGGTGGAGGGTTAGGAGAACGTCCCCGCGTCGGTGATGAGCCCACCGTCGGGCGTCGCGGGGGAGGCTCGCCACGCTGAGGCGCTCGAGTTCCTCGAGCGCCTGCTCCACGTCCCTGACGCGGAAGGCGGCCTCTGCCAGCGAGATCAGCAGCCGCTTCCGAAGCCCGTCCGGAAGCTCGACGTCTCGGAGAAGGCGGAGCTCCGCGCGAGCTTCCGCGACGAAGCCGATCTTGAGGTAGATCTGGCCGATGCGAAGCCGCGCACGGTGCGCGGGGTCGGCGTCGGGGCCGATGCGGAGGGCTGCCCGGTATGTCTCGATCAGGTCGAGGAGAACCGCTGGATGCGCCTCTCCTGTCTGCTCGTCGAGGAGCTGGGCGCGCACGTGAGCCGCCAGCGGCTCCGCGCGAAGGTCGGGCTCGTCGAGGCGGCGGAGCGCCTCCTCCACGTGCCCCTCCATGTAACTCCGTGCGACCTCGAGCGTCGCGCCCGTGATCCCTCGGGCATTGAGGGGAGGGACCGCGTACGGGGGCAGGCCAAGCGGATCCTGGAGCTCTTCGATCCGGTCCAGTACGAGCCTGTCGAGAAGCTTGACTCCGTCGTTCGGTTCCGGCGGACGCGGGCCGTTTCGGGCCTCTCGAAGCTGCTCGATGCTCAGCCTCCGGTCTATCCACGCCACAAACGCCGGAAGCCACAGCTCCGATGGCGTTACCGTCCAGTGTGGCTCCTTCCGGGCCGGTGTGGGATCAGCTGTGCGGCCGAGCGTCGGGAGCACCAGCACCGCACCCACCAGCAGCGCGACCCACCTGCGTCCGAGCTCGCAACCCCGAGGTCGGCAGAACATGGCCGGGTGGGCTGCAACGTGCATGCCGTAGGGTTCGGGGCGGACCAGGGAGGCTGCTCCTGTGGCTGGGTGTCCTCGGACGTCGCGGGTCCGCACTGCCGAGAGGCAAACTTTGCCGACGGGATCCTGACGCTGCGGCGCTGGCGCGACGGGATCCCGACACCCGGATGCGCCATCGGAGATCCGAGAGTTCGCCATTCGTACAGCAATAAGTGTGAGTTGGAACCTGGCTCCCTCGGCCCGAATTAGACACCCCCGTCTTCGAAGGCGGTCGTTGACGCCAAAGGGGGCGACGGGAGACGATCGGAGCTCACTGGCTAGAGGCGTCTGTTCGTGAGCCGTTCCGGTGCCAGTTTTGCTGGCCGATGCGACGGGAGGAGGGTCGAGCGCTGAAGCGGATGACACCCGAGGAGCGGACCACGAGCCTCGAGGCGTTCGTGCGCGAGCGGACCGGGAGGGCGGCGGCGGTGAGCGGGCTCCGTCGCCTGGCAGGCGGATCGTCTCGACAGGTCTGGAGCTTCGACCTGGCGCTCGGCGAGGGGGCCGAGGCGGAAGCCCACGCGCTCGTGTTCCGTCTGGACCCCACGGGGTCGGGTGGCGAGTCGAGCCTCGTGGGTCACCGAGAGGGACTCAAGGGGGAGTTCCAGCTGCTCGAGGCCGTGCATCGAGCGGGCGTGCCGGTGCCCCAGCCGTATTGGGAGTGCGCCGACCGCGAGATCCTGGGAGGGGCCTTCTACGTGATGCGCCGTGTGGAGGGGGAGACGATTCCGCGCCGAATCTTTCGCTCGGCGGATCTCGGCAAGGCGCGGGAGAACCTCCCGGATCAGCTCGGGCGGGCGCTCGCGCGGATTCACGGCGTAGACGTTCGTCGAGAGTTGCTCGGGTGGCTCCCCTCGCCGCGTCAAGGGTTCACCGCCGCCGAGGAGCAGCTCCGACAGATCCGTGCGGGGTTCGATCTCTCGCCGCGCCCGGCTCCCGTGCTGGAGATGGTCTACCGCTGGCTGGAGCGGAACCTTCCGCCCGAGAGGGACCGCACCCTCGTACACGGGGACTTTCGAGTGGGGAATATGGTCGTGGGGTCCGAGGGGCTTCGGGCCGTCTTGGATTGGGAGCTTTCCCACGTCGGCGATCCCCACGAGGACCTCGCCTGGATGTGCACCAAGACGTGGCGCTTCGGCGAGGTCGAGCACCCGGTCGGGGGACTCGGGCCGCGCGAGCCGTTCTATCAGGCGTACGAAGCCGGGAGTGGGAGGGAGCTCGACCGTGAGGCCCTCCGCTACTGGGAAGTTCTCGGCTCGGCGAAGTGCGCCGTTGTCTGGATCTTCCAGCTTCGGGCGTACCTGTCGGGGATGGTCCCCAGTGTCGAGCAGGCCGCGATCGGCCGCCGGCTCGCGGAGACGGAGTGGGATCTGCTCGAGCTCCTCGGCTGGCGCTGAGACGGTCCCGGCGCCCGCCCGCGCCCGCTTCTGCTCCGCTACACTAGAGGTTGCCATGATCATCGTAATGAAGACCGACCTGCGGCCAGAGTCGCCCGAGGTCGCTCGGGTTGTGCGGATCGCGGAGAGCTATCCGGAGATCCGGACCGAGGTACGCAAGATCCAGGGCGCGACGCGGGTGCTGACCGAGGTGTACCTACTCGGCCCCACGGCTGCGGTTCCGCAGGAGCCGTTCGACGAGTGTGAGGGCGTCGAGAAGGTGATCCGCATCCGGGAGAAGTACCGGGCGATCGCCCGACACGAGGGTCAGGCGGTGGCGATCGGCTTCGAGTACAACGGCGTGCGCTTTGGCCAGGACAGCTTTCACGTCTTTGCGGGACTCTGTGCGGTCGACACCCGCGAGTCGGTCGAGGAGATGTTCCGAGCCCTGCAGAGAGTAGGACTCGAGACGACTCGGGCGGGCGCCTACAAGCCCCGCACCAGCCCCTATGACTTCCAGGGGCGCGGGAAGGCATGCCTCCCCTACGTTTTCGAACTCGCGGGGCGCTACGGGATCAAGGTCATCGCCATGGAGATCCTCACCGAGTCCCACCTCAACGAGATCCGAAACGGGCTGAGGGAGGCCGGGAACCCGACCGGTGTGATGCTCCAGATCGGGACGCGCAACGCGCAGAACTTCGAGCTTCTCAAGGCCGTTGGGCAGCAGGACGAGTTCCCGGTGCTGTTTAAGCGCGGGTTCGGGATCACGCTCGAGGAGTCCCTGAATGCGTGTGAGTACGTGGCCTCGAGCGGCAACCACCGAGTCGTGTTCTGCCTGCGGGGAATGAAGACCAGCCTCGGGGAGCCGCACCGACACCTCGTCGACTTCGGGCACGTCCCCGTAGTCAAGCGCCTCACGCGCCTCCCGGTTTGTGTGGATCCTTCCCACTCGGTCGGCAAGAGGGTGGCCGCTCCGGACGGTCTGCTCGACATCCACCACGTGACGGCCCAGGGGATCATCGCAGGGGCGAACATGGTGCTCGTCGACTTCCACCCGCGACCGGACGAGGCGCTCTGCGACGGTCCGCAGGCGCTCACCCTCGACGAGCTCGAGCACTTCGTGGCGGACACGAGGCTCGTCCGATCGGCTTACGAAGAGCGGATCAAGCTGCGCGAGCGGCTGCCGCACTAGCCCGGGCCCGGATTCAGGCCGGCGCCTACTTCGGTGGCGGCGACTCGAGGAGCGACAGGACCGTCGCCGCGAAATCCTCCAGCTCGAACGGCTTGTGGAGAAAGCGCGCGCCGGTGTGCCGGAGCTGCTCCGCCGAGATCGTGTGATCCGTGTAACCGGAGATGTAGATTACCCGCGTCGAAGGACGGAGCGCGTAGATCTGGTCGACCAGCTCAGGACCGCTCATCCCGGGCATCACCCAGTCCGTGATCACGAGGTCGATCGCACCGGGGTCCTGCTCGAAGATTCTCAACGCCTCCCCACCCTCAGCCGCGTCGTACACGCGGTAGCCGCTCTCCCGGAGGAAGTTCTGCAGCAGGCTCCGCGACGCCCCGTCGTCCTCGACCAAGAGGATCGTCCCGGATCCCGATGCGATCGTCTCGGTCGTGGGAGCCGAGCGCGGCGGCGCCACAGTGGCCTCCACACACGGAAGGTAGATGCGCACCGCCGTGCCCCGACGGGGGGCGCTCTCGATCCAGATCTCTCCTCCGCTCTGTCTCACGATCCCGTATGCGGTGGAGAGCCCGAGTCCGGTTCCCCTGCCGGGTTCTTTGGTGGTGAAGAAGGGCTCGAGCGCGCGCCTGCGGGTCGCCTCGTCCATACCGTGACCCGTGTCGGCGATTGTCAGAAGCACCCAGGCGCCGCTCGAAGGCTGCTCGGAGGAGGGCCATCCGGGTGGGGGCCCGTCGACGTTTCTTGCTTCCACGGTGAGCGTTCCACCCCCCGGCATCGCGTCGCGCGCGTTGACGGCGAGATTCATGATCACCTGCTCGATCTGTCCCTGGTCCGCATCGACCGAACCGAGGTCCGGCTCGACGCGGGTCACGAGGTGCACGTCCTCGCCGATCATGCGACGGAGCATGTTGCCGAAGTCCGAGATGACGGCGTTGAGATCGAGGAGTTCCGATTCCCGCTGATGTCGCGCACTGAACGTCAGGAGCTGGCGCGTAAGCGAGGTGGCGCGCCGCGCCGCGCTCCTGATCTCCTGAACGATCGGCTTTAGAGAAGCCTCGACTCGCTTCTCCAGCTGCTCGGCCCTTCCGGCAACGACCAGCAGGATGTTGTTGAAGTCGTGAGCGACGCCGCCCGCGAGACGCCCGACTGCCTCCATCTTTTGAGCCTGGAGCAGCTCTTCCTGGAGCTGGCGCCTTTCTGTGACGTCGAGGCCTGTGGCGACAACGAACTCGACCTCGCCGTCTTCACGGCAGAGGGCCGTGTTCGTCCACGCGATGAGCGGCCGGGTTCCGTCTTTCGCGACCCAGTGGTTCTCGAAGCGGTTCGGAAAGTGCCCGGCCCTCAGGTCCTCGAACACCTCCATCACCGCATCGACCTCCTCCCGCGGCAGGAGCAGACTCCAGATCCGCTGCCCCAGCACTTCCTCGCGGCCGAAGCCGGTGAGCTCCTCGCAGGCGCGGTTGAAGCGAACGATTCGTCCATCCCGGTCGAGCACCACCACGAGCGCACCGGCGGTGTCGAGGACGGCCGAGATGAACCGCTCCTCGCGCGCGAGGGCCTGCTCGGCACGATGGCGGTCGGTCGTGTCCCGGACGACCACGAGGATGCTCGAGTCGGGGGAACGGCTCAGCCGTGCCTCGAAGTGGCGTATCTCGTCGCCGATGGGAAGCTCGTACTCAATGGGAACGAGGGAATTCGAGTCGGAGGCCTCCCGTACGGCGCGTTCGAAGAGCACGGCCCCGTCGGGGCCGGTCACCCGTTCCGGGTAGGGCGGCGCTTCCCGGTTGGCGAAGATGCCGCCCACCAGGAGCCCCCCCAGCGCGATGACGAAGCTGATGATCGCCGCCCACTTGAGCCTCTCGATCGACATGCCCTCCTCCTTATCTTCGAGTTCCGGCGGGCGCATGCCTTGCATCCGCCGAACACGAACCACGCATCGGCCCGTTGCGTGCCGCCCATACCGTAC
>DAOUZG010000068.1 GCA_030665705.1 Deltaproteobacteria bacterium
CGGCACCGTGCGGTTGACGATCTTCAGCATCCCGCCGCCGACCAGCTGCTTGTACTTGACCAGCGCGATGTCGGGCTCGATCCCGGTCGTATCGCAGTCCATCATGAAGGCGATCGTGCCGGTCGGGGCCAGGACCGTCACCTGCGCGTTCCGGTAGCCGACGGACCGCCCCAGATCGAGCGCTTCACTCCAGACGTCCCGCGCCGCCTGGTGCAGATCGGTCGGGACCCCCGTCTTCGAGATCCGGAGGGCGTACTCCTGGTGCAGGCCCATGACCTCGAGGAACGGAGCACGGTTCCCCTCGAACTTCGCGAACGGCCCCACCCGTGCCGCGATCTCGGCGGAGCGGAGGTACGCCTCGCCGCACATGAGCGACGTGACCGCGGCCGCCAGGTTCCGCCCCTCGTCGCTGTCGTAGGCGATCCCGTTCAGCATCAAGAGCGCCCCCAGGTTCGCGTAGCCGAGCCCGAGCGGCCGTAGATCGTGACTGTTCTGCGCGATCTTCTCGGTGGGGTAGTCCGCGAAGTCGACGATGATCTCCATCGAGAGGGTCATGATGTCGACCGCGTGGCGGAAGTCCTCGACCTGGAACTCACCCTGCCCGTTGCAGAACCGAAGCAGGTTCAGAGATGCGAGGTTGCACGCCGTGTCATCGAGAAAGATGAACTCGCTGCACGGATTGGTGGCGTTGATCCTTCCGGTGTTCTTCACCGGGTTCCAGCGGTTGATCGTCGTGTCGTACTGAAGGCCGGGATCGCCGCACACGTACGCGGCGTCCACGATCTCCCGGAGGACATCCCGCGCTTCATAGGTATCCATCACCTCGCCGGTCGTGACGGCCCGCGTCTGCCAGACCCCGTTGGTCTCGACCGCGCGCATGAAGCTGTCGGTCACTCGGACGGAGTGGTTGGCGTTCTGGTACTGAATCGACTCGTACGCGCCACCGGGCACGTTGAAGCGCCCCTCGTACCCCGCATCGATGAGCGTCCAGGCCTTCTTCTCCTCCTCGGCCTTGCAGCGGATGAAGTCGAGGATGTCGGGGTGATCCGTGTTGAGGATCACCATCTTCGCCGCACGGCGCGTCTTTCCACCGGAGCGGATCACTCCGGCGAACGCATCGTAGCCGCGCATGAACGACACCGGCCCGCTGGCGATCCCGCCTCCCGCGAGCGACTCTCGAGAGCTCCGGAGCGTGGAGAGGTTGGTCCCGGTGCCCGACCCGCCCTTGAAGAGCATCGCCTCGGTCTTGGCCAGAGCCATGATCGAGCTCATGGAGTCCTCGACCGAGTTGATGAAGCAGGCGCTGGCCTGCTGTGGAACGAGCCCGCCTTCAGGATCGACCACGCCGAGGTTGAACCAGACGGGCGAGTTAAAGCACGCCTTCTGGTGCAGCAGGATGTGCGTCAGCTCGTCGCGGAAGGTCTCCTCCTGTGCCTCGTCGGCGAAGTAGCCTCCCTCCCGACCCCAGCGGCCCAGGGTGTCGACGACGCGACCGATGAGCTCTCGCACGCTGCGCTCGCGCCGGGGGCTCTCCAGATGCCCCCGGAAGTACTTGGAGGCAACGATGTTGGTCGCCAGCGGGGACCAAGTCTCCGGCACCTCGACGTCTTTCTGCTCGAACACGACCTCGCCGGCCTCGTTCTGGATCCGCGCGATGTGCGTCTGCCACTCGACCGAGCTGTAGACGTCTTCCTCCGGCCGCGTGAAGTAGCGTCGAACCTCGATGCCGGGACGCTCCTGCGTCGACCCGCTTCGCCTCCTCTCCATCCTCTCCCCCAAAGGCCACTCGGGCGCAAAGAAATTCAGGGACCAGGGGAAGGCTCCGACCCTCGGAGCCCCCAAGACCGAAAGCCTCCTCCGGCGCCCTCGGTCTCGACTCCACCTGGCTGCCCTGAATCCCCCCCTGGCCGCCAGGGGCTCCCCTGTATCCCAGACCCTGCCTTGTAACGCTCGCTCGGAGGCGGGTCAATGATCCGCTACCCCATATCTTGATGCTAGATCCCAACGAACCGCAAGATATTGAGATTTCATCGATTTTTGGGCGGTGGGATTCCCCCGCAGACCGCGCGGGCGCGTCGCGCCACGCAGGGGCGTCGCAACGAGGGAATCAAGTGTGCGCAATCCCTCGTCTTTCGACGCACGATCCGGTGAGGGGCGGGAAAAACGCGCTAGGGAAGGTGGGTGATCCGGATTCCCACCCCGTCCGGCACGCGGTAGCGGACGTTGAAGCCGATGAGCAGCGCGGTGAGCTCCTCGACGTAACGGGCGTTGGAGAGGGGCCCTCCGTTCACCGCTCGGACGCCCGGAATGTCTGTGCAGAGCTCCATGACCCGCTGCCGGGGGGCCTTGGGACCCGAGACAATCACGTCGCACTCGACAGGCTGCGCGAGATCGAGCAACCGGTGGGCCGAGACGTTCTGGAACGCCGAGACCACGTCGACGCCGTCGGAAACGAGGCTCCGCGTCAGCTCGGCACATGACCCCTGGGCGACGCCGAGCACGCGGCCCGCGACGTCTCCGATTGCCGTGGCGAGGGGCACCGCCATCGAGACGAGAACCGTTCCGGGGACCAAGTCCTCCCGGATCGTCTTCACGGTGGAGGCCACGTGCTCGAACGGAACCGAGAGGATCACGACCCCGCCCGGCACGGCGCGGACGGCCTCCACGTTCTCGAGCCCCTCGACTCGCGCGTCGGGAACGCGCTCTCGAACCTGCTCCGCCGCGGTCTTCGCGCGGTCGAGCCGACGGCTTCCGATCCAGATCGATCGGCCTGCGGCCGCGAACCGAACCGCCAGGCCCAGCCCCTGATCGCCGGTGCCGCCGAGAAGTGCGATCCCTCCTTCTTGCCGTTCCGCCACGCTGCAGCCTCCCTTCGTTTCCCTTCAAGCCGAACTTAGCCCTCTCGCCAGAACGCTGGAAAGCGCAAGCCGCGCGTTTCACGCGCGGCGCGCAGTGAAGGCCGCAGGCCTGAACGAAGGGTGGTCGGCCGCGGCCGCCCGCGGCCGGGTACCACTCAGGCCCGGCGCGGATGCTACCACCGGGCTGGGCTACCCTGGGTGCATGGACGCTCGGCTGACACCCGTCGGGATCGCACAGGACGGACCCGACCAGCTCCGGATCGATTGGAACGACGGTCACCGGAGCACCTACCCGGTGCGCGCGCTCCGCCTGGCCTGTCGCTGCGCGAACTGCGTCGAGGAAGCGACGGGACGGCGGCTCATTCGCGAGGAGGACATCGCCCCCGATGTGCGTCCCGTCCGGATCGCGCCCGTCGGCCGTTACGGAATCCGGATCTCATGGACGGACGGGCACGACACCGGGATCCATACCTTCGAGTACCTCCGGTCCCTCGATACGCTCTGGCGGGGCGTGGACCGGCAAGACCCCTGAGGCGCCGGGGGGCGCATCAGCGCCGCAGGCTCAAGCCATGGCGCCCAAAAGACGATCGCCGGTGGCGAAATGGAAGATCTGCTGCACTGGGCAAAGCGCTTCATCGCGACCCCTTCTGTCTCCCGGGACGGAAACCGCGCGATTGCGGATTTGGCCGCAGAACTCCTCGACTGGGCCGGGCTCGACGTCCGTCGCGAGCAGGCGCCCGGTTCCTCGGTCGACGAGATCAACGTGGTGGCGGAGGCGGGCCCGGAGACGGGCCGGGACCTGCTGCTCGTGACGCACCTCGACACCGTTCCTCCCGGGGACGCGGTGGCCTGGACGGCGACCGGCGGAGATCCGTTCCGGCCCACGCAGGTGGGGAATCGGCTGTATGGACTCGGCTCCGCCGACGCAAAGGTCGACCTGGTCTGCAAGGCGTTTGCGCTTGCCCGCACCGACCTTCGGGCCCTGCAACGCCGTGTGCGGGTGGTGGGTACGTTCGGAGAGGAGATCGGTCAGCGCGGAGTTCGCCACCTGATAGAGACGGGCGGAACCCGCGGCCTGGCCTTCGCCCTCGTCGGGGAGCCGTCGGAGCTGGTCGGGATTCGAGCCCATAAGGGCTACGCGGTGTTCGAAGGTCGGATCCCCCTCCCGCGGATTGCGAACCGCCCGCGCGGGCGTCTCTCCCGCCTCGAGCTACGTGGCTCTTCGGCGCACTCGAGTACGCCCCACCTCGGCCACAACGCCGTGGAGGCGGCGCTCGAGCGTCTCGCCGAGGACGACGTTGTCGGAGTCGCGTCGCTCAACGGGGGCGACACCGTCAACCGGGTGCCGGACCGCTGTGCGATGGAGCTCTGGCTCCGGGGGCCGGCGGCCGAGGCTGGGAACGCACACGACGCGCTCGAACCCGGGCCGCTGGTGGCGTTCCTTCGAGCCTGGCGGGATCTTCTGGGGAACCTCCAGGAGTGTCGGGACCCGGAGTTCGATCCCGACCACACCGTCGGGAACCTGGGGAGGATTCAGCTGGAGGGAACGGAGGCGGTCGTGACGTTCGACCTGAGGCCGATTCCCGGTGTGGACCCGGAGATGGCGGCGAAGCCCCTGGCGCGCCTGGCGCACCTGACGTGCCTACGCGTCAATCCTCCCCTTTCGACCCCGGAGGACTCGGTGGTCGTGCGCGCGGTCCTCAACGCCCAGGAGAGCGCGGGGCTCGCGCCCCGGATCGCGACCAAGGCCACCTCCACCGAGGCGGGGCTTCTCGGGGCCGCGGGGATCGAGGCGGTGGTCCTGGGCCCGGGTCGATCTGTCGGGAATGTCCACCGGCCGAATGAGCACACCCGGATCTCGGAGCTCGCGTTGGCGGTCAAGATCTACAGCCGGGCCGTCGAGCAACTCTGTATCGAGGAGGTGAACCGGTGTTCCTCTTGAGACCCGCGAGGCCAGGGGATCTCCCCGTGCTGCGCGCACTGGGACGCATGCTCGGCAGCCCGAACCTTCCCACGGACGACGAGCGCCTGCGGGAACGTCTGGAGCGCTCGCAGCGAGCGTTCGGTCAGCCGGGGCCCCCCTCGGGTGAGCGCGTCTACCAGTTCATCCTGGAGGACGCCGAGCGCAAACGGGTCGGGACGTGCGCGATCTTCTCGAAGCACGGCACCCCCGAGATGCCGCACTTCTACCTGGAGGTGAAGGAGGAGGAGCGGTACTCGCAGTCGATTGACGTACGTGCGAAGCACGTCACGCTCCACCTGGATCGCTCCACCGATGGCCCGACCGAGCTCGGCGCCCTGATCCTCCACCCGCGCGCCCGCGGCCGACCCGGCTTCCCGGGAAAGCTGCTCTCCTGGGGACGGTTCGCCTTCATCGCGACGCACCGGGACTGTTTCGAGGAGCAGATCATCGCGGAGATGCGGCCCACACTCGATCCGCATGGGCGGAGCCTGTTCTGGGAGACGGTCGGAAAGCGGTTCACGGGACTTTCTTACGAGGAGGCGGACCGACGGAGCGCGATCGACAAGAGCTTCATCAAGGACCTCTTTCCGGACGAGAAGCTCTACGCCTCCCTTCTAGAGCCGGAGGTGGCGACCCAGCTCGGAGAGGTGCACGAAGAAGCGGGACCCGCTCTCCGGTTGCTGGAGCAGGCCGCGTTCCGTTGGAACGGCCAGATCGACCCCTTCGACGCCGGACCCTACTTTGCGTCACGCACCGATGACGTGTCGCCGATCCGGACAACCGTGCGCGAGGTCGTCGGCGCCGCCGAACCGGGCGAGGAGGCCCTACCCCGAATCGTGTCGGCCGGCCAGGGGCTCACCTTCCGGGCCGTAGTCGCTCCCGTCGAGCGGCACCGGGTCGGGGTCGTGCGCGTTGCGAAGGATGCACGCCGCAAGATCGGTGTCAGCGAAGGGGACTCGGTCGCAATTACGCCGCTCCCGCGAGGTGGAAAAGACCGAAGTGGCTGAGGACGGGCCCTTCCTCCCCAGAGGGGACTACATCGGGGGACGTTTCGAACCGCCGGCAACACCGACGGGTGAGATTCCTCTGGAGGATCCGGGGGACACGACGGCGCTTCACGGGGCGTTTCCGTTCTCGGCCGCCGCGCTCGATGCGGCCGTAAGCGCAGCCCGACGCGCCCACCCCGAATGGCGAGACACGCCCGCCCGCGACCGGGACGGGCTGCTCAGAGATCTGGCGGGCCGTCTGCGGAAGGGCCGTGAGCGCCTAGCCCGCGTGATCGCCCAGGAGGCGGGGAAGCCGGTGTGGGAGGCGCGCACCGAGGTGGACGCAATGGTGGGCAAGATCGCCATCACCCTCGAAGAGGGGCTCCATCTCGTCGGTGACCGGTCTCTCGAACTCTCCCCCACGATGGTCGGTCGGTGGCGAGCCCGTCCCCGGGGCGTTCTGGCGGTGCTGGGTCCGTTCAACTTTCCGGGTCATCTCCTTCACGGGTGGGTGGTTCCGGCGCTGGCCTGCGGCAACACCGTCGTGGCGAAGCCCTCGGAGCGGACACCCGCCACGGGCCAGCTCTACGCCGAGCTGGTTGCAGAGGCGGGATTCCCCCCCGGGGTCTTCAACCTGGTCCAGGGAGACGGCGACCAGGGAGCCCGCCTCGCCGCCCACCCCGAGGTTGATGGGGTGCTCTTTACGGGATCGTGGGCGGTCGGCCGACAGATCCTCGAGGCGACGCTCGAGCAGCCGAGCAAGCTCGTCGCGCTCGAGATGGGCGGGAAGAACGCCTGCCTCGTCTTCGAGGATGCGGACCTCGACGCGGCGGTCTACCACGCCGCGTTCGGCGCGGCGGTGACGGCCGGTCAACGGTGCAGCTCGACAAGCCGGATCATTGTACACCGATCCGTGTCTGATTCGTTCACCGAACGCCTGCGGCGGGTACTGGGCGGCGTGACACTCGGCTACCCGCTCGACGAGGGGGTTTTTCTCGGTCCGGTGATCTCGGCAGGGGCACGAGAGCGACATGCGGATCTACACCGGTGGGCCGACGAGGAGGGAGCGGAGACCGTGCTCGCGGGGGGGCCCTCCGACGGGCCCCGGCCGGGGCACTACGTCCGGCCGAGCCTGCACCGCATCCCGCGCGTGCTGCGCGAGAGCCGCTACCAGCAGGAGGAGCACTTCGTGCCAGACGTGGCGTTGCTCGAGTGCGACTCGCTCGAGGAGGCGATCGAGGCGATGAACTCGACGGACTACGGCCTCGTCGCGAGCGTCTTCACGCGCGACCGGAGCCGGTTCGAACAGATCTACCGGGAAGGACGGGTGGGCCTCCTCAACTGGAACATAGGAACCGTGGGGGCCTCATCGCGGCTGCCGTTCGGCGGCATCGGACGAAGCGGGAACGATCGACCCGCCGCAGTCATCTCTACGCTCTCGTGCACCTACCCAGTGGCCTCGCTGGAGGTCGCGTCGCCCCCCGCCCCCTCTCCTCCGCCGGGGTTCCCATGGCCGATCTAGTTCACGCGGTCCTGATGGGGGATCCCAGCCACTTCGCCGTCGTCGGCGGAGCCAACCCCCACACGCGTGATCGGTGGGGGCGCCGAAAGACGGTGGACCGCGATCTGGCGATTCGTCAGTGGCGCCACCTCCGCGACCTCCTGCGCGATCTGGGGCTACACGTTCACGTGATCCCACCCGACCCGCGCCATCCGGGCCTCGTCTACCCGGCCAATGCAGGCATTCGGATTGTAGACGATTTCGTGCTGTCTAATTTAATCCCGACTCGCGAAGGCGAACTCCCCACCTACCGGCACGAGGTCGAGTCGCTCGGACTTCAATGCCATACTCTCGCGAGCCGATTCGAGGGTGAGGCGGATCTCTTTCCGGCGGGGGAGGTCTACCTCTCCACGTGCGGAGAGATCCAGTCGCAGCGCTTCGTTCCCCGGCTTGGCTGGCCCCCCTGGCGAAGGGTCTACGGCTTCCGGAGCGAGCCAGCCGCGCTCGAGGAGATCCAGAGACGCTTCCCGTTCGACCGGGAGGCGCTTCCGCTGAGGCTCGTCGACGAGCGCTACTACCATGGCGACACCTGTTTGTGTTCATTCGGCCCCGAGCGCCGGTTCCTGCTGGCGTATCTTTCGGCGCTGGCTCCCGAGTCTGCCGACCTCCTGCGCAAGCAGTTCCGGGAGCGATTGATCCAGCTCCCTGCAGACGATGCGGAGACCTACGCGGCGAACTCCTTCCATCTCGAGCTCAACGGCGAGTCGATCCTCGTGATGCCGAAGGGGATCTCCACCTGCCTCGAGGAATCCGTCCGCTCGCGCGATGCCCGCGTGATCAAGGTCGACGTCTCCGAGTTCAAGAAGAAGGGCGGCGGCTCGGTCAAGTGCATGGTGGCCGATCTGGGGGAAATCCCAAAGTTTTCGGTGAATTGCACCGACTAATGCGCCTGCGTGATACGTAGACTCGCAGAGGCGTGTTACCGGCCACGGC
>DAOUZG010000002.1 GCA_030665705.1 Deltaproteobacteria bacterium
GTCGCCCGACTTGGCAGTCTCCAGCTCGCCCCGATCCACAGCGGGGCTGGACCCGACGCTCGGGGCCGACTGCACTTCGCGAGGAGCGGTTGGGGCCGGACCCGCGTCCTCGATGCCGAGCATCGGCTCTTCCGGAGCCGAATCCGAGTCGCCCTCCAGGCCTAGGACAGGCTCCTCTTCTACGGGTGTCGGTGCTTGCGCAGCGCGGCGTTCGGCCTGAGAAGCCGCACGTCGCTCGTGGAGGAACTCGGGGTTCTCGAGGTCCGGCTCCTCCTCTGAGGAGACGGGCGCGGTATTCTCCACCACGCGCTCCACGACCGAGTGTTTGCTCTGGGCGGGCGGTTCAGGTTTGAAGTGAAAGCGGTGTCGACAACGCGAGCATCGGACCCTCATCCCCTCTGGCGGAATACGCTTCTTCCCCAGCTTGAATCGGGTCTTGCAGCGTTCGCAGACCACGATCATCGTCTGACTCTCCCGCCCGAGGGCTCCGATTTGAGGGCCGATCTCCCCTCCATTCGCGTCGGCGGGGCTTCGCTCCGCCTTGAGCCGGGGGGCTCCCGAGGGGGGCGCCTGTGAGCGCTCCCCTGGAAGATCTGCTGAAGCGCCGCCTTCTGCTCATCACGGGAAAGGGAGGCACGGGGAAGACCACTCTCGCCGCCGCAATCGCAAGACTCGCGTCAAGGCGAGGTCTCCGGACCGTCGTCGTGGAGGTGGGGAGCGGTACGGCCGTGTCACCGCT
Organism: Deltaproteobacteria bacterium; assembly: GCA_030665705.1. GTDB lineage: Bacteria > Myxococcota_A > UBA9160 > SZUA-336 > SZUA-336 > DAOUZG01. Next base: position 740 of record DAOUZG010000002.1, read on the forward strand.
CCTCACCGAAGACGTTGCGTCGGTTCCGCCGGGCGACGGCCGCCGTCCTGTTCCTCTGGGTCCAGACCTGTACAGCTTCCGAGTCGACCCTCTGGAGGCACTTCGGGAGTACCTCGAGCTACAGCTCTACTTCCGCCCCGTCGTGACGGTCGTCACCCGCAATCCCGGCTTCCGTCGGCTGCTCGACGCGGCGCCGGGATGGCGCGAGCTGATCACGCTTGGAAAGCTGTGGCACCTGGAAACGCGTCAAGAGGCAGGCAGGCCCCGTTGGGACCTCATCGTCGTGGATGCCCCAGCGACGGGTCAGGGGCTGGCGTTTCTCTCCGTTCCTCGGGTGGTCATCGAGACCGTCCGGATGGGACCGCTTCGCCGGCACACCGAGTGGGTCCAAGCACTCCTCACCGACCCGAAGCGGACTCTCGTTCTCCCCGTGACGCTCGCCGAGGAACTCCCGGTGCGCGAGACGCTGGAGCTGTGCACGAGCGTTCGCGAGCTCGGGCTCTCGGTCGGCCCCATCCTGGCCAACGCGGTGGAGCCTCAGCCCGATCTGGACGACGCCGGGCTGGTGGCCCGCTGGCTCGAGCGGGTCCCGGATGACGCGGCCCCGACCGGACTCTCTCCTGCCGTGCTCAAGGAGTGTCTCGACCACGCGGCTCGCCGCGGAGCGATGCAGCAGCTCTTCCTGCACGAGCTGCGGAAGCAGGAGAAGGGGCCCGTCGTGGAAATCGCAGCCCGCGCCGGCGGCGTCCACTGTCCGACCCACGTGAACGAGATCGCAGACGTGCTCGAGGCGACACTGACCGGGCAGGGAGACCCGCCGTGAGCTCCCCGGCCTGGCTCGAGCAGAAGATCCTCGTCTGCGTGGGGACCGGTGGCGTCGGCAAGACAACCGTGTCTGCCGCGCTCGCGCTCGAGGCCGCACGACGCGGAAAGCGGGCGCTTGTCCTCACCATCGATCCCGCCCAGCGCCTGGCGGATGCCCTGGGAGCCGGACCTCTCGGCGCCGAGCCTCGTCCGATCCCGGTCGAGCGAATGCGGGAGGCGGGAATCGAGCCGTCGGGATCCCTTCACGCGATGATGCTCGATACCAAGCGCACGTTCGACCAGATCGTCGAGCGATACGCTCCCGACGAGCGGACCCTGCGCGAGATCTTTGCAAACCCCATCTACCAGCACCTGACGGACGCTCTCGCCGGCACCCGCGAGTACTCGGCGATGGAGCAGCTCTACCAGATCCACCGCAGCGACGAGTACGACCTGATCGTTGTCGATACGCCCCCGGCGCGGCACGCGCTCGACTTCCTCGACGCTCCGCGCCGCCTCACGCGCTTTCTCGACACCCAGCTACTCCGACTCCTATTCCGGCCCGCGGTCGCGATGGGACGCACCGGGTTTCGACTGTTCCGGCTCGGCTCGGCCACCGTCCTTCGCACGATTGAACGGGTCACCGGACTCGAGTTCCTCCGGATCACGTCGGAATTCCTCTTGGCGTTCGAAGGGATGCTGGACGGGTTTCTCGAGCGGGCGTCCGAGACGGAGCGGCTGCTGCGGAGCGACGTCTGCGGGTTCCTGCTCGTCGCGGGTCCCGACCCACTCCAGGCCCAGCAGGCGGCTTCCTTCTCGGAACGTCTCGAGAGCGACGGGATTCACCTTCTCGGGCTGATCGCGAACCGCGTTCGCACCTGGCTCGGCCCGAGCCCCGCGCCCGAGCTGGATTCGGAAGCGCAGGCTCGGGCGGGGAAGTGGCTGGAGAAGTGCCTCGTCGAGCTCGACCCTCCCTTCGATCCGACGAAAGTCGCGCCGGTGCTGATCTCGACAGCCGCTCGCCAGTCTCAGCTCGCCCGCCAAGACGAGCAGATACTGGAGGAGCTCGTGCAACGCCTTCCAATCGAGGCCACGCAGGTTCGAACGATCCCCCTACTGCCGGAGGACGTGCACGAGCTGGAGACGCTGGGGTGGATGGCGGAGACCCTCTTTGGGGAGACCGGCCATGCCGGATGAGTCCAACCTGTGGGTTCAGCTCGCGCGCGTTACGGAGGAGCTGCTCCGCGGTTCAGCAGACGTGGTCGCTCGCGCACGCGGGCGACTGGAGGATCAGGGGCGTTGCGGCGGGGACCGGACCAGCTCCGCGCCGGATGGGCTCGAGGATCTACGACTCCTATGGGAATGGGGAAAGCGCCACGCACTGGTGCCGCTGCGGGACGCGGTGCGGGCGGAGGCGCAGCGGTGGGAGGCCCGGGCAATCGACGATGCCGCCGCGGCGCGTGTCCACGAGATCTTTCAGACACTGCTTGAGATCCTAGAAGAAGAGCCGGACGGGCACCGATCCCGGGTCGTTTCGCGGGAGGGGCCGGGGGAGGCCGAGGGATCCCAGGATCCCGCCCGGGAGGATTCTCGGCGACGTTGACCCGCTGAACCGCGCGGTGGAATACTGGGACCTTCATGCCCGTTCTCATCAAGCGATACGCGAACCGGAAGCTCTACAACACCGCGTCGAGCCGGTACATCACGCTCAAGGGGATCTCCGAGCTCATTCGTGAGGGTCACGACATCCAGGTCATCGACAACGAGACCGGAGAGGACATCACCTCGATCGCCCTCTCCCAGATCCTGGTCGACGACCAGAAGCAGCACCGCGACGACACGAGCGAGGTCTCCGGCCGTCTGCTCTCGGAGATCATCCAGAAGGGTGGAGATGCACTCTACGGCGCGCTTCGGCGTTCCGTCGACGACGCCCAGGAGAACCTGGCCGGGATTCGCCACAACGTGCGTCGGTGGATCCAGCCCACCCGCGAGCGCGAGATGGATGGCTCCGAGATCTCCCGCGCCGTGCACCAGGCCGTAGAGCGCGTCTTTCGGCTCATCGACCTACCCACGCGCTCGGATCTCGAAGCCCTGAACAAGAACCTGGAACAGCTGGCGGGGGCTCTGCAGCGCTTCGAGAAACGCCTCGCGACTCTGGAGGGGCAGCCGCCTCCTCCACCCGGAGAGACGAGCTAGAACCCGTCTCAGAGACCCGCTCCCGTCGCCAGACGGCCCTGGGGGGCCGATCTCTGCGTTGCGCTCGCTCGGAATAACGAGGGATATGCCTCGCTCGCGACGCCTTGAGTTCGGCCTCCCAGGGTTGCCTGGCTCGGTCCGGGGTTTCTGAGATGGGTTCTAGTCCGCGCTCCAGACCGACCTGCGGAGCCGGAGTCCTTCTTCGACGAGGGACTGGACGCTGCTCCGGATCGTCTCGCGGGTGCGGTTCACGTAGAGCGGATCCTCCGCCTTCTCGGGGTCAACCCCGTCGAACTGGAACGGCTCCCCGAAGGCGATGACCCACTGGCTCGGTAACGGCACGAGACCCAGGGGGCCCAGATGGGGGAAGGTCGCCGTGACGGGCAGCGGCGCCCCGAGGAGTCGGCTCAGAAACTTCGGGCGAAACAGCAGGGGATGCGCCTCCTCGGCACCCACCACGGCCGTCGGGACGATGGCCACCCGATGACGAATCGCGAGCGACACGAAGCCGCCCCGTCCGAACCGCTGCAGCTGGTAGCGATCACGGAACGGCTTGAGCGCTCCCTTCTGCCCTTCCGGGAACGCGATCACCGGACTGCCACCGGCGAGAAGTCTCGACGCGTTCTCAGGGCAGGCCCGCACGCCCCCCAGGCGGGCCAGCACCGGCTGTGAGAAGGGTAGGCTCACGAGCCAGTCTGCGACGAGAAAGCGGGGGCGGACGTGATCCGGGTGCTCCCGCTCGATCGCGTGGGCCAGCATGAGGCCGTCGTACGGGAGAATTCCCGAACGGTTCGACACGAACAGGACGCGCGGCGGACGGGGGATCTCTCCGATGCCCGAGACCCGAACCCGCCACCACCGCTCGTAGAGGAAGTCGAGCAATCCCCGCGCCTGCCGCAGGTAGGCCGGGTCGAGTCCGAAATCGTCCACCTCTACGGATCGTTCCTCCATCCCGAAAACGGAGACGCGCTGGCGGAGATCCTCGTACATTCGCAGGACGTCGAGTCGGGCCACTCGAGCGCGCACCTCATCCCGAACTTCACGCACCCATCGCCCCAGGTCGACCGATGAGGCCGGCGCCGAGAAGAAGCGTTGCTGGATCTCCCCCCGGAGCGCCGAGACCGCCTGCTGTAGGTCGTGCAGTTCCTCCTTCGGAATCTGCGCTCGACGATCTGCGGTCTCCGAAGCCGTCACCGGTACCTCCGCAGCCTGCGGCTCACAGTGAAGCTCATCCAAGCCTCCTTCGTCGTGTAGACCGGCTCGAAACCGAGGGAGTCGCGCGCACGCCTGGTGTCTACCGTCCACGAGAATCGCAGGAAGTCGTAAAAGGCCGACGGGGGATCCCCCGTGCTGCTCAGCCAGGCGAGCGACCCGAATCGATAGAGGAGCGGGTGCGGAACCGACCGAGGTCGCTTTCCAGCGACACAGATAAGTGTCGAGAGCGGGACGACGCCCGATGGCGCCAGGTTGACCGCACCGCGCACGTCGAGCACGAGCGCCTTCCAGACCGCGCTCAGGAGGTCCTCCTCGTGCAGGAATTGTAGAAGCGGATCGTAGCCGAGCAGGATCGTGACGGTCCCCGGATCGAAGTAGCGGGTCAGCCCCGTCTCGATGGTCGGCCCCACCACCCAGCAGGGGCGAAGCACCGTGACCGCCACGTCGGGATGGCGCTCGGCAAAGAGCTGAAGAAGCCCCTCCGCCTCGGCACGGTCCTGGAGAGCGTGGGCTTCCGGGTTCGGCCGGAGGGGGTGCTCCTCCGTCAGGAAGCCCGGATTTTGGGGCCAGGCTCCGTACACCTGGGCGGTGCTCATCACGACGAGCTTCCCCACGCCCGCCGCAGCGCACGCGTTCATCACGTGCAGCGACCCGATGACCTCGAGCTCATGGGCATACTCCAGGTCCGGATAGGGATCGGTGAAGAAGGCCGAGTGGAGTACCCGGTCACACCCCTCCTTCTCGAGAATCTCGGCCACCGCGCTGTCCGCGGTCGGGCTCGTCAAATCAACGCGGTGAAAGCGGATCCGCCCCTCGAGACGACGGGGCAGGCGGAGGTCCAGACCGACGATCCGCGGCCCATCCGGGGTCTCGGCCAGCCGATCGGCAAGCTGAAACCCGACGAATGTCCCCAGACCGGTGATCGCCAGGCTGCGCGGGAGCCGCTCGCGACGCACACCTGCCTTGTATGGAACGTGGGCAGGCGTGTCAATCGCTCGCTAGATTGAGCCATGGTGACGCCGTCGGGCTTCGGACTCACGCGCGATCCCTGCTTCCAGGAGCATGCGCCCAGCGGGTACCACCCGGAGCGGCCCGAGCGACTCGAGGCGATCGAGGAGGCGCTCGTCGGGCTCGAGGGGGCGTGGGAGGATTGTCCGCCGCGGCCCGCCTCCGATGAGGAAATCCTCGCGGTGCACGGGCTCGATTACCTCCGGGCCCTTCGCGCGCTCGAGGGGCAGTACGCTCAACTCGATCCCGACACCTACAGCGGACCGCGCTCCCTCGAGACCGCGCTGCTCTCCGCGGGGAGCACCGTCGAGCTAGCCCGGCGTATCGCGACGGGCCGGCTTCAGCGCGGCTTCGCGCTCGTCCGACCTCCGGGCCACCACGCGGAACGTCAACGGGCGATGGGGTTCTGCCTCTTCAACAACGTCGCCATTGCTGCAGCGGTGCTCCGCGCAAGCGAGGGGCTGGAGCGGATCGCGATCCTCGACTGGGACGTCCACCACGGCAACGGCACGCAACACGCGTTCGAGTCCGAGCGAGACGTCCTGTACGCGTCGCTCCACCAGTCTCCCTTCTATCCCGGAACCGGCTCGCTGCGTGAGCAGGGGATCGATTCGGGCACGGGGGCCACGGTGAATCTTCCGATGCCCGCCGGCTGCGGCGATCCCGAGTACGGAGCCGTGTTCGATGCGGTGCTCGTCCCGGTGCTCCGCGAGTTCGAGCCCGAATTAATCCTGGTCTCAGCCGGCTTCGACGCACACGCGCGCGATCCACTCGCGAGCATGCAGGTCAGTACCGACGGGTTTGCAGCAATGGCGGCTCGGATCCGCGAAGTCGCCGACGCCGTTTGCAACGGTCGACTCCTGCTGGTCCTCGAGGGCGGCTACGACCTGACGGCCTTGAGCGAGAGCGTGGCCGCGGTGGTGCGGGCGCTCGGTGCCCCGGAGACTCCCGAGCGGCACTTCCCGCCTCCTACCGCTCCGGTGCGGCCGCTCGCAGCGGCCTTGCGCGAGGTCCACGCCACTCACTGGCGCTCGCTGCGCTGACGGAGGGAGCGCGTCCCACCCTAGATCTTGCGGCAGAGAGCGGCGAGCCCATCAAGATCCGCGGTCAGGCCGATTTCTCATGCGGCAAAGGGGTTTGGCCCCAAAAAGGGTCTATTGCAGAGTGGGATCAGGTGGGGTAAGGTGGGAACGGGTGGGAATGATCCTGTGAGGGGATGCACGACAAGGGGGGGCGTGGTCACCTCACAGGGTCTCCACCCTCGGGCCGGAGGGCGCGGCGACGGGGGATGTTCCGGGGGGTCTTCGTTCACGTCCTCGACGAGAAGGGACGCACGAGCCTCCCGAGGGATTGGCGTGCCGAGCTTACCGGCCCCGAGCCTCCCTGGCTGACCGCAGACCAATACTGCCTCGCAATTTATCCCGCTGAGAAGTTCGAAGCCAGTCAGCGTCGGCTCGCCGCAGTCGCGCAGACCAACGAAGCCGGCGAGCGACTGTTGCATCACACCAGCAGGTACGCGATTCGCTGTCCTTTCGACCGTCAGGGCCGCATTCTGATTCCGGCCCCGCACCGCGAGTACGCCCACCTGGACCGTGAGATCACCCTCACCGGAAGGGAAAACCACATCCAGATTTGGAATCCGGCCAAGCTGGCGGAGGAAGAGGAGTTCGTGCAAGAAAACTGGCGCCAGCTCAAACGCGACAGCGAGGCTGCCCTGAAGGAGACGAAGAAGTGACCCCCCCTCACCTCCCCGTCCTGCTCGAGCCCGTGCTCGAGCTCCTCTCCCCACAGCCGGGACTGAGGATCGTCGACGCAACCGTCGGCGGAGGGGGGCACGCCGAGGCCATTGCACGCCGGCTCGGGGGGGCGGGGAAGCTCATCGCCATCGATCGCGACCCGGAGATGCTCGAATGCGCCGGAAAACGGCTCGCGCCGTACGGCTCGAGCGTCCGGCTGGTGCATGCCCGGATCTCACACCTCCGGGAAGTCCTGGCCGGAGCGGAACTCGATGCCGTGGACGCAATCCTCTTCGACCTGGGCCTCTGCTCGCTTCAGCTCGACGACCCCGTGCGAGGCTTTCGGTTCCAGCCGGCCGGTCGACCCGTTCCGCTCGACATGCGCATGGATCGAACGTGGGGAAGGACGGCGGCCGAGCTTCTCGAGGAGACCGAAGAGGCCGAGCTCGCGGGGCTGCTGCGCGAGGGCGGGGTTCCAAGGCCGAGGGCCGTCGCCCGAGCCCTTCGGAGCCGTCTGCCCATCGGGGACGCCGGAGAGCTCCTGGAGGCGGTAAGCACGGTCGCGCTGCCACAGCGAAGCCACCACCCGGCAACGTTGGTCTTCCAGGCGCTCCGGATCGCCGTCAACGACGAGTATCGTGAACTCGAGCAGGGCGTGGAGGCCGCGGTGGAGCTCTTGCGGCCTGGCGGCCGGCTCGCGGTGCTGAGCTACCACTCGGGCGAGGACCGACGCATCAAGGAGATCTTCGCCCGCGAGGCGCGTGGCTGCATCTGCCCCCCCGGGCTGCCGGTGTGCGGCTGCGGACGCACGCCCCGGCTCCGCCTCCTTGCCCGCGGCAAAGGCCCTCCCCCCGAGGAGGTTCTGCGGAACCCGCGAGCGCGTAGCGCCCGTCTCCGCGGCGGGGAGCGAAAGTGAACGTCCGCCTCAGGAAAGGGGGGCGTCTGCTCCCCCTGCTGGGGCCGGTGGTCATCGCCTTCGCCATCGCGTCGGGTCTCATCGTCTGGACGCGGACCGAGATCATCTCTCTGCGGTACCGGCTGGTGGAGCTTCTCGACCGCGAGAGCACGGTACGGGGAGAAGTCGAGAAGCTACGGATCGAGGCCGCCGCGCTGGGTTCGCTGGAGCGGGTCGAGCGCATGGGACGGGCACAGGGCCTGACCGAGCCACGACCCGAACAGGTCGTGCTTCTCTCGAAGCACCGGAAACCCGGGGAGGGGCTGCCGGACGTGGCTGCGCGCTCCGAGGGGGGGGCGCGGTGAGCCGAGGCCGGGCACGCAGACTTCGATCCGAGCCGCAGCGGCTTCGGGCGCGTCTGTGGGTCCTCGGGAGCGTCGTGGTGCTGGGGTACGCGGGGCTTCTGGTGCGCGCGGTGCAACTCCAGGCCCTGGATGCCGGGTGGCTCGCGGCACGCGCCCAGGCCCAGCACCGTTCAACGGTTCAGCTGGGAGGGCTGCGCGGAGAGATCTTGGATCGCCACGGTGAGCCCCTGGCGATGTCGACCAACGTGGAATCGGTCGCGGCCTCGCCGCGTCGAATCTCCAAGCCCCACACCACGGCCGTCCGGCTGGCTCGCGTCCTCGGGGTCCAGCCTCAGGATCTCGAGGAGCGCCTTCGGATGCACCGGAGCTTTGTGTGGGTCAAGCGATGGGTCACCCCCGACGAGGGTGAGCGCATCCGTCGTTTGGACCTCGAGGGCGTGGACCTTGCCGTCGAGCGTCGTCGCCTCTATCCGAACGGAGACCTCGCCGCCTCCTACCTCGGTTTTGCGGGGCGCGACGAGGTGGGTCTGTCGGGGCTGGAGTTCGCGTTCGACGGGGCGTTGCGCGGTGCACCCTCGACCGTTCCGGCTCTGCGCGATGTGCGCGGCCGCAAGCTCGCGGCTTGGGACGGAGACCCCGAGGCGCCGACGCGTGCGCGCCTGATTCTCACACTCGACGCACGTCTGCAGCACGTGGCCGAGCGTGCTCTCGACCGAGCGCTGGCGCGAACGGGTGCCCCCCGGGGGATCCTCGTCGCGCTCGACCCCTGGACGGGAGACCTGCGGGCCGTCGCTGAGCGTCCGAGCTTCGACCCGAACCGATTCTGGCGAGAACCTCCCCGACGGTTTAGGGCCCGGGCCTTCACGGACCCCTTCGAGCCGGGAAGCACCCTCAAGCCCTTCCTCTTCGCGCTCGCGCTCGAGGCGGGGAACGTCCCCCTCGACACCCCCATCGACTGCGAGAACGGGGCCTGGAGGGTTGCCGACCGAACCATCCACGACTGGAAGCCCTACGGCGTGCTCCGAGCGGGCGACGTGCTCGTCTATTCGAGCAACATCGGAGCCGGGAAGATCGGCGCGACGCTCGGCAGCGCTCGCCTCGTCTCGGGGTTGCGACGTTTCGGGTTCGGAGAGCGGAGCGGAAGTGGGTTCCCGGGGGAGTCCCCCGGGATCGTCCGTTCGTTGCGCACGAACCAGGTCGTCGAGCTCGCGACGCTCTCCTTCGGGCAGGGGATCTCCACAACCGCAATTCAGCTTGCCGCCGCCGGCGCGACCCTCGCCAACGGCGGCTACCGGGTCCGGCCGCGGATGGCGCGACGCATCGAGGCCCCGATGGGGCGCTACGAGTGGCCCTCGGGTCGCGGGGAGCGGATCCTTCCCGAAGCGGTGGCCAACCAGGTGCTCGGTCTCCTCCGAGAGGCAGTCGAACGGGGGACGGGCCGCAAGGCGCACGTCCCCGGCATTGCGATTGCCGGTAAGACGGGCACGGCCCAGAAGGTGGTCGACGGGCGGTACGCACGGGACCGTTTTGTGGCCTCCTTCCTCGGATTCGTCCCGGCCCGCTCACCCCGCCTCGTCCTCGTGGTGGTACTCGACGAGCCGCACGAGCCTCACACGGGCGGAGGGGCGGCAGCCCCCGTCTTCCGGGATGTCGTTCGAAACGCGATCGGGCAGCTCGACCTCGGCTCGGGAGGAGCGGGATGAGCGTGCGCTTCGACGATCTGCTCGGCGGACTCGAGGCAGAGCTGCGCGGCGACCCCGCGACCCCCGTGACGGACGTCGTCGCGCACTCCCGGCAGATCACGCCCGGCGCCCTGTTCGTGGCCCTTCGCGGAACGCGGACCGACGGACACCGCTTTACGCACGAGGCGGCCGAAGCGGGCGCGGGCGCCCTGCTGGTCGAGGAGGTGCCGGAGCCGCTCGAGCCTCCGCTCGCGTGTGCGCGGGTTCACGATACACGCGCAGCCCTCCCCCTCGTTGCCGCGCGCTTCCACGGCCACCCGGCGAGGGGGCTTACGTTGATCGGGGTCACCGGAACCAACGGAAAGACCAGCACGGTTCGGATGATCGAGTCGATCTTCGAGGCCGACGAGCATCCCGCCGGAAGCCTGACCACGATCTGCGTGCGCTACCGTGGAGCCGAGCACCCCGCGGAGTTGACGACGCCCGAGGCCGACAGCCTGCAGCGGACGCTCGCGCGGATGCGGGATGAGGGCGTCGAGACGGTGGCCGTCGAGGTCTCGTCACACGCCCTGGTGCTCGGGCGGGTCGCGACGCTGCGGTTTGCCGCCGCCGTCTTCACGAACCTGACCCAGGACCACCTCGACTTTCACGGAGATATGGAGACCTACGCAGGGGCGAAACAGACGCTGTTCAGCCGCGACTACCTCGACGGGACCGCGGTCGTGAACATCGCGGATCCTGCAGGCGCGTCGCTCGCCGAGGCCCTCCAGCGGGAGGAACGGCAGGTGCTCACCTACGCGCGCGGAGCGCAGCGCGACGCCGACGTGCGGACGGTGGCGGAGAACGTCGGACTCGAAGGGGCGGAGCTCGTGATCGAGGAGGATTCCGAGCGCTACGAGGTCCGGCTACCGCTGCCGGGGGACTTCCAGGTGGAGAACGCGCTGGCGGCCCTCGCCACCGCACGGGTGTTCGGCGTGAGCCGGGCCGCAGCGATTCGCGGCCTCGAGGCGTGTCCACCGGTTCCGGGGCGGCTCGAGCGGGTGGGTCTCGACCGGCCGCTCATCCTCGTCGACTACGCGCACACGCCGGATGCGTTGGATCGCGTGCTCTCGCGCCTGCGCCCGACGGTCTCGGGTCGGCTGATCACGGTCTTCGGCTGCGGCGGGGATCGGGACCGCGCGAAGCGCGCATCCATGGCGCGAGGCGCCTGCCGCCACAGCGACTACGTGGTCGCGACGAGCGACAACCCGCGCACCGAGGATCCCCGCGCCATTCTTCGCGAGGTGGCCGAGGGGCTCTCGGGCGCCCACGACGTGATCATCGACCGTCGGGAGGCGATTCAGCACGCCGTCCGGATGGCCCGTACGGAGGACGTGGTCGTGATCGCGGGCAAGGGGCACGAGACCTACCAGATCGTGGGAGACCAGTACCTTGCGTTCGACGATCGAGAGGAGGCGCGGCGCGCCCTGAAGCAGCGGGAGGCGGGAATTTGAAGGTGAGCCTCGCGGAGCTCGCGTCCTGGTGTAGCGGAAAGGCGGTGGGGCCCGAGCCCGCTCGTATCACGGGAGTCTCGACGGACACCCGAACTCTGCGCCCCGGCGAGCTGTTCGTCGCGATCCAGGGTCCGAACCACGATGGACACCAGTTCCTCGACCAGGCGCTCGCGCGCGGAGCCACGGCGCTCCTCGTCTCCCGCTCGACGGACGCGCCGGCCGAGATCCCGCGCATCGAGGTCGACGACACGCTGGCGGGGCTGGGGGAGATCGCCCGGCGCTACCGAGGCCGCTTCCGAGGTCCGGTCGTTGCAATCACGGGTTCGAACGGCAAGACGACCACGAAGGAGATGTGCGCCGAGATCCTCGACGCCGCGGGGCTCCGCGTGCGGCGCAGCCCGAGAAGCCTCAACAACGCGATCGGCCTACCGCTCTCGATCCTCGGACTCGACGAAGGGGACGAGGTGCTGGTCGTGGAGCTCGGTACGAATCACCCCGGAGAGATCGATGCGCTCGGGCGGATAGCGGAGCCCTCTGTCGGAGCCATCACCCAGGTCGCGCGCGCTCACCTCGAGGGATTCGGCTCGATCGAGGCGGTGGCCCGTGCAAAGGCCGAGCTGCTCGATCGCATCGACGAGGGGGGCGTCGCGGTCCTGAACGCGGACGATCCCCACGTTGTCCGCGAGGCCTCACGGTTCGAAGGTCGGACGATCTGGTTCGGACTGGGCGCTCGCGCGGAGTTCCGCGCCGAGGACCTCCGCGCCGAGGGTCTGGGCGTGGGGTTCCGACTCTGCGCGCCCGGGGGCGAGGTCGCCGTGCGAATCCCGCTGCCGGGTCGCCATCTCGTGGGGCTCGCTCTGTGTGCGGCGGCGTGCGCCGCCGCCACCGGGCGACTCGACGGTGCGGGCCTCGAAGCGATCCAAAGCGGCCTCGAGCGGTTCCGAGGAGTTCCGGGGCGCCTGCTCCTCGTCCGGAGCGCGGCGGGTGTCGTGGCGCTCGACGACACGTACAATGCCAACCCGGCCTCCGTCGAGGCAGCGCTCTGCACCCTGCGCGACGTCGCGGCGCAGGGGCGTCGGATCGCTGTCCTCGGAGACATGCTCGAGCTCGGAGAGGCGGAGGCGTCGCTGCACGCAGAGGTCGGCGAGGCGGCGGCGCGGCTCGGCGTCGAGGTGCTCGTCGCGGTCGGCCTGCGGTCTCGTCATACGGCGGAGGCAGCCCAGAAGGGCGGCGTGAGCACCGTTGTCGTCGCCGAGGACGCCGAAGAGGCAGCGCGACTGCTCCCCGAACTCGTTCGAGCCGGCGACACGGTACTCGTGAAGGGATCACGCGGGATGCGTATGGAGCGGGCGCTCGCAGCGATCGTGGAGGAGGAGGTCTGATGCTCTACCACCTCCTCTACCCTCTCTCCGACGTCATCTCGGCGTTCAACGTCTTCCGCTATCTCACCTTTCGTGCGATCGGCGCGGCGCTCACGGCGCTGCTGCTCGCTTTTCTGTTCGGCCCGATCCTCATCCGCGCTCTCTCGGATCGGAAGGTGGGACAGACGATCCGCGAGGACACGCCGGACCGACACCAGACGAAGGCCGGAATCCCGACGATGGGGGGACTCCTCATCCTCGTCGCCGTGCTGGCAAGCACCGTGCTCTGGGCCGAGTGGACCGTGTCCTACCTCTGGGTGGTCGTAGCGACCACGGCGGCCTTCGGCGCGATCGGCTTCTTCGACGACTATCACAAGGCGATCCTCCGGGATCCGAACGGCCTGCGTGCCCGGACGAAGATCTTCTGGCAGATCCTCGCGGCTACCGCAGGCGGCTGCGCCATGTACCTGCTCCCCTCCTTCGACGCCGAGATCTCGTTACCGCTGTTCAAGGGCTTCCACCCGTCGATCGGACTCGCCTACGTCCCCGTCTTCGTCGTCGTGGTCGTCGGCTCCTCGAACGCGGTCAACCTCACCGATGGACTCGACGGTCTGGCGATCGGACCGACGCTCACCGTGGCGGGGGTGATGGGAATCTTCGCCTATGCGGCCGGCCACTACGGCATCGCGAGCTACCTCGAGATCAAGTACGTTCCGGGCGCCGGTACGCTCGCGATTGTGTGCGCGGGGATGTTAGGAGCGGGGCTCGGGTTCTTGTGGTTCAACACGTACCCGGCCTCGCTGATCATGGGCGATACGGGGTCGCTTGCGCTCGGCGCGGCGCTCGGCACGATCGCGATCGTCGTCCGACAGGAGATCGTCCTCGCGATCGCCGGCGGAATTTTCGTCGTGGAGGCCCTCTCGGTGATCGTGCAGGTGGCGTCGTTCAAGCTGCGGGGGCGTCGCATCTTCCGGATGGCCCCGATTCATCACCACTACGAACTGAAGGGTTGGCCCGAGCCTCAGATCATCGTGCGCTTCTGGATCGTCTCGGTGATCCTCGCGCTCGTGAGCCTCTCCTTCCTGAAGCTGAGATGACGACGACGAGAGAGCCGACTCTGGTGCTCGGTCTGGGCCGCTCCGGCGTGGCGGCGGCGCGGCTCCTCATCCGTCTCGGCGCGACCGTCGTCGGCTACGACCGGGATCCCGAGAGCGGCGAAGAGATCCGGGGGTTGGCCGGGCGTCTCTCTGGAGCGGCTCTTCCCGACTTCGACGACTTCGCTCGCGTGATTCAGAGCCCCGGGATACCGGTCCCGTCGGATCCCCGTGTCGTTCCCGAGGTGGAGCTGGCGGCGGAGCACCTCGAGGCGCCCCTCATCGGCGTGACGGGAACCAACGGGAAAAGCACGACTGTGGTGCTCATCGACGAGATGCTGCGCGCCAGCGGCCTGCGGGTGTCCACGGGTGGCAACCTCGGAACGGCGCTTTGCGAGCTCGTGGACGTCCCGGCGGACCGGGTGGTGGCCGAGCTCTCGAGCTTCCAGCTCGAGCACGCGCGAAACCTCCGCGCGGCGGTGGCGGTCCTGCTGAACCTCGCCCCGGACCACCTCGACCGACACGGAACGCTGGAGGCCTACGGCGCGGCGAAGGCCCGGCTGGCGACCCTTTCGGCGCCCGAAGGCGTGCTGGTCTATAACGCCGACGACCCGTGGGCCCGCGGCGTGGCGGCGCGCGCGCCGGCGCGTCCTGTTCCGTTCTCGACGCAGCAGCGGCTTGCGTCCGGGGCATTCCTGGACGGAGAGGCGCTCGTGCTCGTCGAGAACGAACGAACCCGGATCCGCGTGGATCTCCAGAACCTCTCGCCCGCTTCCCACTCAACGCTCGAGAACGCCCTCGCCGCCTCGGCAGCCGCCTGCGCCGCGGGGGCGAGCCCCGACGGGATCGCTCTGGCGCTCTCGCGCTTCGAGGGGCTTCCGCACCGCGCTGCCTGCGTCGCTGTTCGGTCCGGGGTCCGCTACGTGAACGACTCCAAGGCGACGAATCCCACGGCGGCGGCCCGGAGCGTCGAGTCGTGCGAGGGGCCGGTCGTCTGGATCGCGGGCGGACGAAACAAGGGACTCGACCTCACCCCGCTCGCCGAAGCCGCCAAGCGCGTCCGCCTCGCAGTCGTGTACGGCGAGGCCGAACGCGACCTCGAGAAGGTGTTGGAGGGAGCGTGTCCGGTCGTTCGCGCGCAGACGTTCGACGAGGCCTTCGCGGTTGTCGTAGAGCGGGTCCGTTCGGGAGACACGGCGCTTCTCGCACCGGGATGCGCGAGCCACGATCAATTCCGCTCCTTCGAGGAGCGTGGCGAGCGCTTCACAGAGCTCGCCCAGGCGCTCGGCCCGGACCGGTTGGAGGCCTCATGCTGAGCCGAGTCGGAACGCCCCACCTCCTGGCCGCAACCGCGCTTCTCGGAGCACTCGGACCGTTCGTCGTCTACAGCGCGAGCGCGGTCCACTCCGATCTCATCTTCGGCAGCTCGACGGTCTACCTCTGGCGCCAGCTCCAGGGGCTTGCGCTCGGAATCATCGCCGCCGTCCTGCTTTCGCGGGTGCCCCTCGTGTGGCTCCGGCGAAGCGGAATTCTCGTGTGGACTCTCGCGGTCGTGCTCCTCGCCCTCACACTCTCACCGCTCGGCGTTGAGCAGCACGGGGCGCGCCGTTGGGTCCAGCTCGGCGGGGTCATGATCCAGCCGCTGGAGATCATGAAGCTCGGGCTCGTGCTGGGTCTCGCGCAGTGGCTCTCGGCGATCGGACCCCGGATCCGGGACCTTCCCGTTGGCGTGGTGCTTCCTCTGGTGCTGGGAGTCGGGGTCCCTGCCGGGATCCTGGTCTTCCAACCCGACTTCGGAGGTGCACTGCTCCTGGGTCTGTTCGCAATGGTGCTCCTGTTCACGGCTGGAGCCCGACCGTCGCACCTTCTCGCGGTCGGCGTGCTCTGCCTCCCCCTGGTCGTGGGGCTCGCCACGGGTGCCGACTATCGGCTCGAACGGCTGCAGGCGTTCATCGATCCGTTTTCCGACCCGAAGGGCGGCGGATACCAGCTCATTCAGTCCTTCCTCGCGTTCGGGGCCGGGGGGCTGTTCGGAACCGGCCTCGGTGCGGGTCAGCAGAAGCTCGGATTCCTTCCCGAGGCCCACACCGACTTCATCCTGTCGATCGTCGGAGAGGAGCTGGGGCTGTTCGGTGTGGCGATCATCCTGCTCACACTGGCGGCCTTCGCACTCGCCAGCGTCGCGATCGCCGGGCGAGCACGCGATCGCTACGCGCTGCTCCTCGCCAGCGGCGCCGGGCTGCTGATCTGGCT
The DNA here is from genome assembly GCA_030665705.1 of Deltaproteobacteria bacterium. Classification (GTDB taxonomy): domain Bacteria; phylum Myxococcota_A; class UBA9160; order SZUA-336; family SZUA-336; genus DAOUZG01. The sequence continues at coordinate 16,842 of DAOUZG010000002.1, forward strand.
GCAGGGCCTCGTTAACGCGGCGGTGACGATGGGGCTGTTGCCTACGACGGGCACCACCCTTCCCTTCCTCTCCTACGGCCGATCATCCCTGGTCACGTCGCTGGCGGCCGTCGGGCTGATCCTGAACGTCGCCCGTCCGGTCAAACGGGGGAGATCGGGATGGCGGTGAACGTCGTGCTCGCGGGAGGAGGCACCGGCGGCCACGTCTTTCCGGCCCTGGCCCTGGCCGAGGCGATCCGCAAGGAAGAGCCGACCGCTAACGTGCGTTTCCTGGGAACCGAGTCGGGGCTGGAGAGCCGCGTGGTGCCCCAGGCGGGCTATCCGCTCGACGTGGTTCCCGCCCGTCCCGTCGTCGGCCGCCGCTGGACGGAGAGGGTACGGGCCCTTGGCTCGCTTGCGCTGGGCATCCTGCACGCGCGTCGGCTGCTCCGGAGACTCCGAGGCGACCTCGTGATCGGGGTCGGAGGGTACGCCTCGGTTCCCGCGGTCGTTGCGGCCGTGACGCTCGGGATCCCCACAGCGCTACTCGAGCCGAACGCGCGTCCGGGACGGGCCAATCGGCTCCTCGGCCGGTTCGCGCGCGCCGTATTCGTTCAGTTCGAAGAGGCAGCGTCAGGTTTTCCGGCGGCAAAGGTGCACCGCGTCGGAACGCCGGTCCGGGCGATGCCCGAGCGCACGGAACGCTTCCCGGCCGCCGACACCGTGCGGCTTCTCATCCTCGGTGGAAGTCAGGGGGCGCGGTCGATCAACCGCGCGATCATCGCCTCGCTCGACCGATTGGGGGAGCGCGACGGGTTCCGGATCACGCACCAGACGGGGGAGAGAGATCTCGAGGAGGTGCAGCGTGCCTACCGGGAAGCGGACGTCTGCGCCGAGGTCGTCCCCTTCCTGCAGGACGTGCCCGAGAGGCTCAGCCGTTCCGATCTCGTGGTCGCCCGGGCGGGCGCGGCGAGCGTCGCGGAGCTCTGCGCGGCGGGGGTGCCATCGATCCTGGTCCCCTACCCCTTCGCCGCCGACGACCACCAGATGGCGAACGCGCGGGCGCTGGAACGCGTGGGGGGGTGCATCGTGGTGCCCGACGCAGGGGTCGTCGAGCAGCTCGCAGGAGAGATCCGGGGACTCGCGCAGGACGCGGACCGTCGGCGCCGAATCGGCGACGCGGCCCATCAACTCGCCGCGCCGGACGCAGCCGAGCAGATCTGGAAGATCTGCTCGGCTTGGATTTCCGCCGCCCCAGGAGCAGCAACGTGAACACGAACCGTCGTTTTCGATCGGAAGGAGGAGCAGGGTGAACCGCCGAGTCAAGAGGGTACACCTCGTCGGCATCGGAGGGGCCGGGATGTCGGGCATCGCCGAGATCCTCCACGCCAGCGGCTACACGGTCACCGGTTCCGACCTGCGCGAGGGCAAGACGGTGCGGCGTCTGCGGGCCCTCGGAGTCCCGATCTCCATCGGGCACGACCCTGCGCACGTGGGGGATGCCGACGTCGTCGTCTACTCCTCGGCGGTCCCGGGCACGAACCCCGAGCTCGTCGCCGCTGCAGACCGACGCCTTCCCGTGATCCCGCGCGCGGAGATGCTCGCCGAGCTGATGCGGATGAAGCACGGCGTTGCCGTCGCGGGCTCCCACGGGAAGACCACGACGACCTCCGTCATCGGCGCGGTCCTGCAGGCGGGCGGGCTCGATCCGACAACGGTTGTGGGCGGACAGGTGAAGAGCCTCGGGAGCCACTCGCGCCTCGGAGCCGGCGACGTCCTCGTGGCCGAGGCCGACGAAAGCGATGGCTCGTTCCTGCGCCTGCTCCCCACCGTGGTGGTGGTCACGAACGTCGACGCAGAACACCTCGATCACTACGGCGGTATCGAGGCCCTGCGACGCGCCTTTGCCGACTTCGCGAATCGGATCCCCTTCCACGGAGCCGCGATCCTCTGCCTCGACGACCCGGGTGTCCGAGCGCTCCTCACCGACGTGACGCGCCGAACCCGGACCTACGGACTCTCGGCGACGGCCCAGGTACGTGCCGAGGCCGTGGACGGACATGGCCTCGAGACCCGTTTCCGGGTGCGCGCCGACGAGCGCCTTCTCGGGGAAGCCAGGATCCGAATGCCCGGGATCCACAACGTCCGGAACGCCCTTGCCGCGATCGCCGTCGGCCTCGAGTTCGACGTGTCCTGGGCGCGAACGGCCGAGGCGCTGGAGGAGTTTCGAGGCGTGGAGCGCCGGTTCGAAATTCGAGGCGAGGCGGGCGGCGTCGTCGTCGTGGACGACTACGCGCACCACCCGGCCGAGATCCGGGCCACGCTCGAGGCGGCGCGCAACGCTTTCGAGCGTCGGCTCGTGGTGGCCTTCCAGCCGCACCGATACACACGCACGCGAGCACTGCGCGAAGAGTTCGCCGGTGCCTTCGTGGACGCCGACGTGGTCCTGTTGACCGAGATCTATCCCGCGGGCGAAGAGAAGATCCTCGGGGTCGATGGGCGAAGGCTCGCCGAGGCCGTTCGGGCGACCGGCCACCCCGCCGTCGAGTTCGTGGCCGAGCCGACCGACCTGGTCGCGCGGCTCGCCGAGCGGATCCGACCCGGAGACGCCGTGCTGTTCATGGGTGCCGGAGATGTGAATCGCTTCGTGGACCCGCTCCTCGACTCGCTGGGGCACGGTCCGGAGGGAGGAGGGGCCAACGGTTGAATCGGAGCTCGAGAGCCTGCGAGAAGAGCTCGTCCGCCAACTCGGGCCACGGGTCGAGTTCGACGTGCCGATGGCGCGCCTCACCTCGCTTCGGATCGGGGGGCTTGCCGACGTCGTGGTTCGGCCCGAGAGCCGAGAGGAACTCGCAGCGGTCCTCGCGCTGGTCGAGGCGCGACCCCTGCCACACTACGTCGTTGGCGGAGGCTTCAACACCATTGTCCGCGACGGGGGGATTCGAGGTCTGGTGGTGCATCTCGGAGCGCTCCGCGCCGTTCGCTTTACCGGGGACGGGAGCGTGGAGGCCGAGGCGGGCGCCACGCATGCGACGGTCACGCGGCTTTGCGCAGAGCACGGAAGAGCAGGACTCGAGTTCGCGGTGGGGATCCCGGGAACGGTCGGGGGCTGGATCGTCATGAACGCGGGAATTGTCGAGCGGGAGATGAAGGACGTGGTCGAGAGCATCGAGGTCCTGTTGCCCGAAGGCCGGAATCCGCTCCAGCTCTCACGCGACGAGCTTCGCTTCCGGTACCGAGCGCTCGACCTCCCGCGCGGTGCGGTCGTGGTTTCCGCGCGCTTCCGGACGTCCCCCGATGATCCGGCCGAGGTGCAGGAGCGCATGCGGGCTCACCTCGAGCACCGGCGCCGCACGCAGCCGGTGGACCGCCTCACCTGCGGATCGGTCTTCAAGAACCCGGAGGGGGATCACGCGGGGAGACTCATCGAGGCGGCGGGACTCAAGGGCGCACGGGTCGGGGATGCCGAGATCTCGACCGTGCACGCGAACTTCATCGTCAACCGGGGACGCGCGGCGGCCTCCGATGTACTTCGGCTGATCGAGCGAGCGCACTCGGAGGTCCTGCGTCGGTTCGGCGTCGACCTGGAACCCGAGGTGCACGTGCTGGGAGAGGAGCCATGAGCCGACGTCGCACGTCCACGCGCAAGGGCAGGCGCGCGCTCAAGCGTAGGCGCCGGGCCATGACGCGGAGGCGTCTGCTCCGCGGGATCCGGATCGCGTTGGGGGCCGCGGGGGTGACCGCCGTCGGCCTCGGCGTGTTCACTCTGGCACGTACGGCCCTCCCGGCGATGCAGGACGCCCTTCGATCCCCGCGGTTCCACCTGCGCGCGGTTCACTGGGTCGGGCTCCGTTCGCTCGATAGCGCGCAGCTTGCGGGGCTCCTCGATCTGCCGGAGAGGGTCGCGCTGGTCGACGTAGACATCGACGCGCTCGCGTCGAGCGTCAGCCGGCACGCGCGCGTGGCCCGGGTGGACGCGCTCCGCATTCCGCCCGACCGAATCGTGCTCCGCATCGGGGAGCGGGAGCCGATCGCCCGCATCTCCGGCCGAGCGGAGGGGTTCGACGCGACCGGGGCTCACTTCCCGCTGCTCGAGGGCGAGAAGGCGCAGCTCGTGCCCGTTCGCGGCAACCCACGGGGAGCGATTCCGCTGCTCCTCGCGGCGCGGCGCTGGGGGGTCGAGCTTGCGGGCGTGGAGGTGCGGAGCATCGAGGACGTCCGTTTCCGGGTTCACGGGTCGGACACGGTGATTCGAGCGGATGGTGAGGCGGATCGGGCGCTCCGTGCGTGGACGGACCTGCGCGCAGCTGGCCTCGTGAGCCGGTACCAGCCCGAAGAGGTGGATCTGAGGTTTCGGGAAAGCGCGGTGCTTCGCGAGCTCCGCGCAAAAGGGGGGGGGTGAGGATGCCACGTCAGGAAGGACTGATCGTCGGTCTCGATATCGGAACGACGAAGATCTGCGCGATTGTCGCGGAGCAGAACGGAGAGCGGGTCGACATTATCGGGATTGGGACCCACCCGTCTCGAGGCCTTCGAAAGGGGGTGGTGATCGACATCGACTCTACGGTCGACTCGATCCGGAAGGCGGTTGACGAAGCGGAACTGATGGCGGGCTGCGAGATCAACTCCGTCTACGTGGGAATTGCCGGCGGCCACATCGAAGCCCGCAACGAGATCGGGATGGTGGCGATCAAGGACCGGGAGGTGAAGCTGGGGGACGTGAAGCGCGTGATCGAGCAGGCTCAGGCCATCGCGATCCCGGCCGACCGGGAGGTGATTCACGTCATCCCGCAGGAGTACGAAATCGACGACCAGGACGGGATCAAGCAGCCGGTCGGAATGTCCGGCGTCCGGCTCATCGCGAAGGTCCACATCGTGACCGCCGCCGTGACTTCGGCCCAGAACGTCATCAAGTGCTGCAACCGCGCCGGCTTGAACGTCATCGACATCGTCCTCGAGCCGCTTGCCTCGAGCGCGGCGGTCCTGGCAAACGATGAGAAGGAGCTCGGGGTCGCGCTCACGGATGTCGGGGGCGGAACGACCGATCTCGCGGTGTTCATCGATGGATCCGTGAAGCACTCGTCCGTCTTGTCCCTGGGCGGCTACCACCTGACCAACGACGCCGCGGTGGGACTGCGCACGCCGTTCGAGCAGGCGGAGC
>DAOUZG010000324.1 GCA_030665705.1 Deltaproteobacteria bacterium
GGACAAGCCGAGGCGCAGGGCAAGGGATCTGTTCTTAATCCGGCTCGGGTTCGAGAAGCTTGCGGAGGGCTTCTTCGTCGAGGATCGGGATGCCGAGTTCTTCGGCCTTCCGATGCTTCGAGCCGGGGCTCTCGCCGGCAACGAGGTAGTCGGTCCGCTGGGAAAGGGCGCTGGTGACTACGCCGCCGGCTTGCTCGATTCGGGTGCGCACCCGCGCACGCGGCTCGGAAAGTGTTCCGGTCAGCACGATCGTCTTACCCTCCAGGGGGCGCGCCCTGGGCTCCGGGGCCGACGGCTCGCCGAACGTGAGCTCACGGCGCAGACGGTCGATCTCGGCGCGGTTGTCGGGATCCGCCAGGTAGGTCCTGACCGACTCTGCGATCGTGGGGCCGACCTCGCTCATGGACTCGAGCTCTTCCCGGGTCGCCTGGAGAAGTCGCTCGAGCGTGCCGAGGTGGGCTGCCAGGACCGTTGCGACTCGCCGGCCCACATGGCGGATTCCCAGGGCGTAGAGGAAGCGGGCGAGAGAGGTGCCCCGTGCCTGCTCGATTTGGGCCAGCAGGTTCTCCGCCGACTTCTCCCCCATTCGGTCCAGCTCGACGAGCGTCTCGCGGCGCAGGGCGAAGAGGTCGGACGGCCGGTGCACGAGCCGCCGCTCCACGAGTTGGTCGACGAGCTTCTCGCCGAGCCCGTCGATGTCCAGCGCGGTCCTGCTGGCGAAGTGCCGGAGCCTCTCGCGAACCTGAGCGGGGCAGGAGAGGTTGGGGCAGCGGATCGCCACCTCGTCCGGAAGCCGCACGGTCACTGCGCCGCACTCCGGGCAGCGGTCGGGTAGCTGGTAGGGCCGAGTCCCCTCAGGGCGCTGCTCGTGGATGACGTGGACAACCTTCGGAATCACGTCTCCCGCGCGTTGCACCAGAACCGTGTCACCGACACGCGCGTCGAGCTTGTCGACCTCATCCTGGTTGTGAAGGGAGGCATGCGTGACGGTGACGCCGCCCATTCGCACGGGCTCCAGCACGGTGACCGGAGTGAGTGTCCCCGTACGTCCCACGTAGGCGCGGATGTCCAGAACCCGGGTGACTTCCTGGCGTGGGGCGAACTTGTACGCGATGGCCCAGCGGGGGGAGCGCTCCAGCTCTCCGAGGTTCTCCCGAACTGCGAAGTCGTCCACCTTGATGACGGTGCCGTCTGCCTCGTAGGCCAGGCCGTCGCGATCGGCCTCGAGCGCTCGGTGGAACTCGATCGCACCGTCCAGACCGAGGCTCTGGGCCACCCGCGGGTTCACCTTCAGGCCGAGCTCCCCGAGCTGTGCGAGCAGCTCCCCGTGGGTTCGCACCCCGAACGCCTCGCCCCCCCGGCCGATCGCGTAGACGAACAGGTTGAGCGGCCGAGCCGCTGCAACCCGCGGGTCGAGCTGCCGGAGCGTTCCCGCGGTGGCGTTGCGGGGGTTCGCAAAGGGCTCCAGCCCCCGGTCGAGCCGCTCCCGGTTGAGCTGGTCGAATGCCTCGAGCGGCATGAAGACCTCTCCCCGAACCTCGAGCAGAGGGGGTGGCCGGTCGGCCTGGAGCCGCAGGGGGATCGACCGAACGGTCCGCAGGTTCTGCGTGATGTCTTCCCCGGTCCTTCCATCGCCGCGCGTCGAGCCCAGCACGAAGGCCCCGTCCTCGTAGAGGAGCTCGACGGCGACTCCGTCGTACTTCGGCTCGGCAACATACCGCACGGGGTCGGCGGTCTTCAGGAAGCGCCGCACCCTCTCGTCGAAGGCGCGGACCTCCTCCTCCGAGACGGCGTTGTCCAGGGAGAGCATGGGGACCACGTGCGGGACCGGTCGGAAGCCCGTCGCTGGCTCGCCCCCGACGCGCTGGCTCGGGGAATCAGGGGTCACCCACTCGGGGTGGCGCCCCTCGATCTCCTGGAGCTCGCGGAACAGCCGG
>DAOUZG010000058.1 GCA_030665705.1 Deltaproteobacteria bacterium
AAGGCGTTCTTCTGAGCAGTTCGGGGAGCGGGTGTCATCCGCAGGTGCGCGGTCTTACACCTTGCGACGGGCGAGGAGGAGGCGGTAGGCGTCCTGGCGGGAGATTCCGATTGCGCGCGCGAGCTCTCGCGCGGCCTTCGACAACGGCTCGCCGCGCGCGAGAACGGTGTCGAGGAGCTCGTCATCGACCTCGCGGGAGTCTTGACCGGCTCTTGTGTCGCCCCATCCCTCGACGACGACCGTCACCTCGCCCCGGAGCTCAGGCAGATCCAGATCGCCGAGTCGCCCGCGGATCACCTCCTCGAACCGCTTGGTGAGCTCCCTTCCGATGGAAACGCGGCGAGACCCGAGGACCCGGTGTAGATCGCAGAGCGTCTCGCCCACCCGACCCGGCGCTTCGAAGAGCACGATCGCTCCGGGCGAGCCTGCCGCGGTCTGCAGCCAGCGCTCGCGCGAGGTGCCCTTGCGCGGGGGAAAACCGAGGAAGGTAAATGGCTGTACGGGTAGAGCGCTCGCCACGAGGGCGCTGAGAATCGCCGACGGACCCGGAATCGGGATGATCCGGATCCCCGCTGTCGCCGCAGCTGACACGAGCCGGGCCCCGGGATCCGAAAGGAGCGGCGTCCCGGCATCCGAGACGATGGCAATCGACTCGCCCGCCTCGACTCGACGCAGGAGGCTCGGGATCCGCCGGGCCTCGTTGTAGCTGTGTAGAGAGACCCGCGGGGTTCGGATCCCGGCGTGGGTGCAGAGCCGCGCGGTTCGTCGCGTGTCTTCGCACGCGATCAGGGCGACTTCTTCGAGAACCCGCCGGGCGCGTGGGCTGAGGTCCTCGAGGTTCCCGATGGGCGTGGCCACCACGTAGACCGCGCCGGTGCTCTCCGGTAGGCTCACTCGACCTCACCCCCGTTGATGCGGGGTTGTCTATGGAGCAGCGCCCATCGCGGCGCCGAGGCCCAGGGGGAACGCGAAGCAGTCGGGCGAGGGGCCGCTACGGGGAGGCCGCCGCAGAGGCGTACCTTCGCGAGCACGGGTACCGCATCCTAGCCAGGAACCTCCACCTGCGCTATGCGGAGATCGATCTGCTGGCGCTCGAGCGAGAAACCCTCTGCTTCGTCGAGGTACGTCTCCGGACCAGCGACCGGTACGGGACGGCGGAAGAGTCGATCGACGCACGCAAGCGCCGACGTCTCGTACGGGCCGCTGCCGCCGTGATGGCGCAGTCCCGACTGCCCCGCTACCGGTCGGTCCGGTTCGACGTCGTCTGCGTCCGGCCAGACTCGTCGGGACCGCGCGTGCGGCTCATACGCGACGCTTTCCGACCGGGGGAATAGGGATAGGGGAATCAGTCGAGGGTGTGCGACTGTCCCGCGAAGGCCTCCCACGGCTCGGCTGTCTCGGCGAGTTGAACGACCTGAATGACGCGCCCGAGCCGCGCGAGCGCCCGAGCCAGACCCGCTCGGTCACCGGGAAAGGAGTCCGCCGCCGCGAGCCCGACGATGAGGGGAAGGCGATGCGAGGAGGAGAGTCGCTCGAGCAGGGCCAGGTGGAAGGCCGCATCGACCTGGAGCTTCTCCTGCTCGGGTAGCACGTGGGTCGGTACAGCGCCCCCTTCCTCCTGGACAATCCCCCAGAGATCCGCACCAACCGCCACCATGTCCCGGAGGCGCCCACCGCTCACGGCGCGGAGGTAGAGGGGGAGGATGGGGCGAAGCTCCGCCCGCAGCTCCGTGGCATCGCGACCACTCCAGCGAGCCGCCGCTTCGAGCATCCACTCCGGGCCGTCTCCAGCTACGCGAGCGCGGGCAAGAGGCGTTGACTCCTCTTCCGGCTGGGGTGCTGCGCTCTTGGGCGGCTCGGAAACCTTCTGCACCGGCGGCGGTGCCGGTGTCTCGGGGGACGGGGCGTCCTTGCTGCGGATGTCCGGAGGCGGTTCGGTAAGCGCGAGCCGGGCCTCTTCGAGCTCCCGCCGGACCTCTTCCAGGCGCGTACTGAGGTTTCTCATGAGGCGGAGCGCATCGGCGAGCTCGTCCACACCCTCGAGCTCCAGGGCCACGAGCGGAGTCCGAACGGGGCTGGCGCTCTCTTCGAACCTCCGTTCCAGCGTTCGCTCTCGCACGCGCAAGGCTGCGATGCGGGCTTCCAGCCGTCTGAGGCGTCGTAGGGCGCGGCGGGTGAGCAGAGATGCCACCGCGGCCATCGCAACCCCGACGACCCCGAACAGACCCATCCAGGGTTCGACGAAGAAGCTCGCCGTCGCCCCTGCGGCACCCAGCCCCAGGCCGATCCACACCCACGGAACCTGGAGTGAGGGCACCCTCAGCAGCCGGATCCGCTCGCTCAGCAGAGACTGGCGCGTGTGATCCAGCGCGGTGAACTGGCGGGTGCAGTCCTCTCGAAGGGTTCGGTACTGCTCGATCCGAAGCTCGAGGTCCTCGTCGGCCTCGGTGAGCACGGCGTATTTCCTGATCTCGGCTTCGAGACGCTTCTCCTCACGTTCGAGCTCGAGAACCCGTTCCCCTGGATTCGAAGCCTGAACCGACGGCGGCTCCGCGTGGCTCGGCTGCGGCGAAGACTCCCCCGGCTCGCCCGCGCTCGGCTTAGACGGGGACAGCTGTCGCTCCCCGGAAACGGCACTCCTCTCGGGAGGGTTAGACGAATCCGAACGGGCGCCCTCCTCTCGGTCTGAGGCGGGCTCGGCCGGCCGGCGAGGGCTGAGGGTGGAGTCGCCCATCTCCCGCGTCGTGGAGTCCGGCACCCGCGAACCGCCGTCAACGCCGAGGAACCCCAGGGTCTCAAGGATGCTCCGATCGGGCCGGCCCAGCTCCCGGAGCCTCTCGCCCGCCTCCGTCGGCTGGGTCGTGATCCGTGCAAAACGCTTGGCCTCGGGGTCAAAGCAGGCGAGCGCAAGCCGCTGAGCATCGACATCCGCCCCGATCTGGTAGACCTCCGAGCCCACCTGAACCCGGAGCACGGCGCGGGCTGCCTCGGAGGCCTCCGGGTCTCTACGAGCCGCGAGCTCCCCGAGCGCCCGCTCGGGGTAGAGGAGTGCGAGGATTACGTCCCGCAGACCCCCCAGAGCGGTGCTCGACCCCACGACGAGGGAGTAGCCGGACGGGAACTGGATGCGCTGAGTACCGCGTGGCGGATCGAGCCCTCGGAGATGCAGGGCGTGGAGCCGCATGGAGCTCAGGCCTGCTTGTCGGGGGTATGCTCGAACCGGTCTTTGATCCGTGCGGCCTTACCTGAACGCTCGCGCAGATAGAAAAGCCTCGATCTGCGGACCCGGCCTCGGTTCACCATCTTCACACTCGCAACCATCTTGGAGTGTAACGGGAATACGCGCTCGACGCCGACCCCGTAGGAGACTTTTCGGACCGTGAAGGTCGATCCGATTCCACCCCGCTTCTTACGGATGACTACACCCTCGAACACCTGAATCCGCTTCTTGTCCCCCTCCTGAATCCGGACGTGGACACGGACGGTGTCACCGGGCCGGAACTCGGGCAGGTCCGTACGAAGCGCCCCCTCATGGATGTCTTCGATCGCCTTCATGCTCCAGCTCCTCCAGGATCTTCCGATCCTCATCGGTCAGCTCTGTGCGTCGGAGCAGATCGGGCCTCCGACGGTACGTGATCCGAATCGCCTGCTCCCGCCGCCACCGCTCGATCGCGGTATGGTCTCCCGACAGCAGGATTTCGGGCACCGCGTGGCGGCGAAACTCGCGCGGGCGCGTGTAGACGGGGTACTCGAGCAACCCGTCGGTGAACGAGTCGATGCCGGCGGAGAGCGGGTTCCCGAGAACGCCCGGAACCAGCCGACCGACAACTTCCGTCACGATGAGGGCGGCGAGCTCGCCGCCGGAGAGCACGTAGTCGCCCACGGAGATCTCCTCCGCCTCGGTCACCTCCCGGATCCGCTCGTCGAACCCGGCGTAGCGACCGCAGAGTAGGACGAGCTGCGGCGCCCGCGAGAGTTCCCGGGCGAGCCCCTGCGTGAGGAGGCGGCCACGCGGACTCAGCAGCAAGACCCTCCCCCCCGGCCCTCGCACCTCTTCGATGGCCGCGACGACCGGCTCGCACTTGAGCACCATCCCGTCACCCCCACCGAAGGGAGTGTCGTCCACCGTTCGGTGTCGATCGGTTGCAAAGTCGCGCGGGTCGGTCACGCGGACGTCGAGCCGCCCGTCCCGGATCGCGGCGCCGAGAACCGACGCGCCGAGGAAGGGCCGGACGACCTCGGGAAAGATCGTCAGGATGTCGATCCGCGGACCGCTCACGACCCTGCCTCCAGCAGCCCCTCCGGAGGATCGATCCAGAGCTCGCCCCGCTCCCGGTCGACCCGAACCAGCACCCGTCGGAGAGCGGGAACGCAGAGCGTCCCGGTCGCATGGCGGACGAGAAGCAGGTCGTGGTCCCCGCCGGGCTGGATCTCCTCGACCACCCCGATCTCCTCCCCATCGACCGTCCGGCACCGGAGGCCGAGAAGGTCGCGCCAGTAGTACTCCCCCTCGGGGAGTCGCTGCAGCGCGCTCTCGGGGATGGAAAGACGAGCGCCCGCCCAAAGCTCCGCCTGCTCGCGGGTCTCGATCGCGGCGAGCTGGAGCCGGACGCGAACCCGCCCGCCACGAGGGCTCCCCACAGTGGAGGCCGACCCAAACCGGAACTCGATGGCTCCGGGGGCCCCCCGGAGCAGCACCCGGCCCGCGTGGATCAGATTCTCGGGGTCATCCCCGTAAAGCGAGACGAGGAGAGTTCCGCGGAGGCTGTGCGGCCGCACGACCTCGCCAATCTCCACCCAGGAATCGCATCCCGGGAAGCTCGGCCCCCGAAGCCGGTCTGCGGTCGTGTGGGTCATTCCAGCTCACTCCGCGTCGGACTCCGTGTGGGCAGCGATCTCGAGCTCGGGCTCTCGGCCCTCGGCTCGTTCGGGGACCATCGCCCGCAGCAGCGTCCGCATCGCCTGCGCGGTCCTTCCCTTCCGCCCGATCACACGCCCCACGTCCGACCGGTCCACCCGGAGCTCGAGCCGATCCGACTCTATCTCCCGAACCTGGACGCGGTCGGGCTGTTCGACCAGGGTCCTCGCGACAAACTCGACGAACTCTCTCATGACTGGGGACCGCAAACCCCGCCTTCGGTCAAGACGCCGACGGCGCGCTCTCCTCGGCTCCCTCCGCACCCGATCCGGCCTCCGCGGCGCGTGCGCGTCGTACCTTCCGGACCAGGGAACGAACGGTCTCCGTCACCTGCGCGCCCTGCTGAACCCAGCGCTCGAGGGCGTCCTCACGCATCTCCACCGCTCCTCCGCCTCGCGGATCGTAGGTTCCCAGGTTCTCCAAAAAACGGCCCTGCCGTTTGGCGCGAGAGTCCACCGCGACAATCCGATAGCAGGGGCGCTTCCTGGTCCCGGTTCGGAACAGGCGGATCTTAACCATGGAGGCTGCTCCTCGACCGTGGGCGCCCCGCAGGGCGCTTTCCGGGATCGAGCAAGCTAGAGGGGCTTCGCAGGGGCGTCAACCACTTGCCGACGCTCCGCCTCCTTCCGCACCGAGCACTCCGCGCACGCGTAGCGCACCAGGTGACGCTGGCCCAGGCGGTCGTAGTCGCGGTCGAGCGCAATGCGACGGACGCGGTCCACCACCCGCCCGCAGAAATCACAGCGCATGAGAGGAAGTTCCGGCAAGAGCGGGCGGATTCTAGCACAGGCTCTGGTAACCTCAGCGCATGACGGAGGGGGGGAATCCGCGCGCGCGCAAGCGGGCTGTGCGAGCGCTCGGGGAGCTGCTTCCCACAGTCCTGTCCGAGCTCGGCCTCACGCCTGCGTCTCACGGGGTCAGGCTCCTCCAGGTCTGGGACCGGGCGCTTGGGTCGGAGCTCGCGCCCCACTGCCGGCTGGAGGGGGTTCGCCACGGGACGCTGGTGGCACGGGTTCCCGACTCCGCCTGGATGCAGCGGTTCCAGCTCGAGAAGCCACGGATCCTGGAGCGTCTCGAAGAGCTACTCGGAGAGCCCGCTGCCCACGACCTGCGCTTTCGGATCGGTCCCCCGGAGCCTCGGGCTACTCGAACTCGCGGAGCACCAGACCGCTCGGAACCTTCGGGCTGAAGTAGGTCGACTTCTGAGGCAGGAGTCTCCCCTCCTGCACGACCCGGAACAGATCCTCGGGAGGCAGGGGGTTCAGCAGGAGGCCAATTCCCTCTCCCGCGCGGGCCGTTGCGATCACGCGGTCGGCCTGGGCGTCAAAGCGGATCCCGTCACCCGCGGCGTCGAGGAGCTCGGAGTGGAGCACCTCCACGTCGAGCTGGAGCTCCCGCTCACGGGAAAGGAGCAGCGGCGGCCCGGTCTCACCCACCGCGACGAAGACATGCTCCGCCTCCTGACGCCGCTGGAGGGCCTCGAGCAGCCCGGGGGCCTGCGCCTCCGACTCGAGTGGCTCCACGGCAAAGCCGGCAGCGGTGGCCCGCTTTCGCAGCTCGTCGATCGAGACCCGGGCCACCCGGTGGATGGCGTGCACCTGCGTCCCCGGGTCGAGGGCGTTCACCAGGTACCCCAGCACGAACTCGTGCGGCGCATCCCCGCTCCGCCCCGCGGTCTCGCGGCACTCGTCTCGGTAGCGAAGCATCGTCTCGTAACGGTGATGGCCGTCCGCGATGACGAGCGGTCGGTCCGAGAGGAAGCCTTGCACGCTGCGGATCGGCTCCGACTCGGCGACGGCGAACAGCGCGAGCTCCGACCCCTGAGGCGAGCGGGACCGGGTCAGTGCAGGGCTGAACGCGGCTGCGTCGAGCACCGGGGCAAGCTTCCCTTCGCGGTCCTCATAGAGAAAGAACAGCGGCTCGAGGTTCGCGCGGACGCTCCGGGTGAGCCGGAGGCGGTCCTCCTTCGGCCCCGGCATCGTCCGCTCGTGGGGAAGCACGGCGCGCTCCTCGTAGTCGGCGAGGCGGATGAGCGCGAAAATTCCGCGCCGGATCGGTCCCTCGGGAGTTCGTTCGTGGAGCACGTAAAGCCGCGCCCCGGGGTCCCGGACGAGGACGCCCGTCTCGATCCACTGGCGGAACAGGCTCGCGGCAGCTGCGTAGTCACGGGCCCCCTCGGATCCCGGCGGCAGAGTCAGGTGGACGATGTTCTCGGGCTCTTTCGCGTAACGGGGACGTTCGACCTCGGAGATGACGTCGTAGGGCGGCGCCATCCGGACCTCTGGGTCACGAGCAAAACGTAGCGCTGTGAATGGGCAAATGTCCGTCATTCGTTTGCCTCCGATCGGACCTCGGCAAAGGGGATCGCTCCCTCCCGCACAAGCTCCAGCTCTCCTGTCGCGGATACCGTCACTACGGTAGACGCGGGCTGGCCGCCCGCCGGCTCCCCGCCCGCCACTGCAAGCCCAGCTCCGAAGCAGGCCCTCACCTCCTCCGCCGTCTGGCAGGGCTCGCGGCCGGTCCGGTTGCAGCTCGTCGACACGATTGGGCGCCCCGCGTGTTCGAGGAGCGCGGTCGAGGTGGGGTGGGCGGAGCAGCGGAAACCGACCCCGAGTATCGTGGCGACGGGAGCGAGGACGTGTCCACGAACCGGAACAACGATGGTGAGCGGGCCGGGCCAGAATCTCTCGGCAAGGCGGCGCGCCGGCCGCGGGGCGTCGGGCGCCCAACGCAGGAACTCCTCGATGCCGGTCACCAGCACCGAAAAACCGCGGCTGGCCTCGCGCCCCTTCAGCTCGCACAGTCGGTGCACGGCAGGCTCGCGCGACGGGTCTGCGCCCAGGCCGTAGACCGTCTCGGTCGGATAGGCGATGACCCCACCCTCTCGCAGGATGGCGGCCCCCTGCTCCACCCCGACGATCACAGCTGTTCGCTCGGGGCCACCGCGCGCGCTGCGATGTCGGTTCGGTAGTGCATGCCACGAAAGCCGATGTGCGACACGGCCTCGTAAGCGCGCTTGCGGGAGGCCTCGATCGTCGGTCCGCGCGCCGTAACTCCGAGAACCCGACCGCCCTTGGTCTTCCAGACGCCTTGCTCCAGCCGCGTCCCCGCGTGGAACACCTTGACGTCGGGAAGCGAGTCGACAGCCTCCAGCCCCTCGATCGGAATCCCGGTTGGATAATCCCGCGGGTAGCCCCCGCTCGCGAGCACGACGCAGACGGCGGGGTCCCCGAAGCGAAGCTCCTTCTGGATCCCCGCGTCGAGACGTCCCTCGGCCGCCGCCGCGAAGACCGGAAGAAGATCGGACTCGAGCCGTAAGAGGATCGGCTGGGTCTCGGGGTCACCGAGCCGCACGTTGTACTCGATCACGAAGGGACTTCCATCGACGATCATCAACCCGAGGTAGAGAACGCCGCGGTACGGGGCTCCCTCGTCCCTCATCCCTTCGAGCGTTGGGCTCACGACCCGTTCCAGAACCTGCCGCTCGACGTCGGGATCCACGATGGGTGCGGGCGAGTAGGCGCCCATCCCGCCCGTATTCTCCCCCCCGTCACCATCGAGCGCCCGCTTATGATCCTGGGCCGGCGCGAGCACGCAGAAGCGTTCCCCGTCCGACACGACGTAGTAGGAGGCCTCCTCGCCGACGAGGCGGTCCTCGAGGACCACGCGCTCGCCCGCGGCGCCGAAGCGTCGCTCTCGCATCGCCTCGTGAATGGCCCGGCACGCCTGCTCGGGTCCGTCACAGACCGTGACGCCCTTTCCCGCCGCGAGCCCGTCGGCCTTGACGACGATCGGGCCACCCCGCTTCA
>DAOUZG010000115.1 GCA_030665705.1 Deltaproteobacteria bacterium
CTCACGGCCGCGGCAGGCCGACCGAGGAGCCGTCCCCCGGAAGGGCCCGAACCGCGAGCTCGAGGCGGTCCGCGGCAATCGCCAGCGGCTCCAGGCGGAAGCCCGGCAGCTCCGCGCGTGCCAGCCGCGCCTGAAGAACCCCCGACGAGGGGGCTTCGCGTAGGCTGAACTCCGCCCGACCCGGCGCGAGGGCGCGGAGCTCGACGCCCTCGACCTCGCGCCCGCTGCTCAGGAGGTTCCACACGGCGATCACCTGCGAAAACCCCGTCACGCCCCGGACGATGAGGCTCAGGGGACCGCGTTCGCTCGCCAGAACTCCCCAGTTGCGCTCGAGCTGGACCCGGAGGTTCTGCGCCAGGGGCTCCTGAACCGCGTCGAGCGCCCGCATGGTGGCCTCGTCGGGGTCGGTGTGGTAAGCGGGCGTGTCCAGCTGCACGCGAGCCAGCTCGAAGCCATCCTGGACCCGGATGGCACGAGCCGTCACCTCGGCCACCACGCCGACGATCCGTCGGCCGATTCCGGTCCTTCGAAGCGTGACGTCGACATCGACCGCCACGTCCGCCCCGGCGGTGCGTGCGAGCTCGAGAGCACTGCGCTCCTCGGGATCGGGGCCGGGAAGGACCCCGGGGTCGAGCACGACGAACTCGTGCCGACGCAGGTCCTGCCGAATCGAGCGCTCGAGAGGCTCGAGCCGCACGTCCGGTCTACCTCTCCGCCCTCCGGAGCCGCCGCGGACCAGAACAAGCACGGAGGGTTGGCCTCCCCCGCCCCCCAGAAACGCGACGCGATCGAGCTCGCGGCGGAGCTGAGCAGCGTCGACGGCTGCGGTGACCCGCACCACGTACTGGAACAGCTCCGGCTCGCCTGGAACCGGTCGGAGTGCTCCGCCCGGCTCGATCCGGTAGGTGAGGATGAGCGCTGGAGCACGCGGAGCCAGCGCCTCGCGCAAAAGCTCCACGTCCGGCTCCAGGAGAGGCCTTCCCACGAGCTCGCGGGCAACGCCGACCACGGCCTCAACGATGGCCGCCTCGACCGCCCGGTCCCGAGCGCCGGCCAGCTCCTCGGAGCTCGCCTCCACACGCCCTTCGACGGTGACCTGCACGGGCTCGACGGCACGTGCCGCCGTCCCCCCGAGTAGAAGGAAACCGATGAGCCACGTAACGGGAGCGGCAGACCTCGACCCTAGACGCAGCACGTCACGCTCTCTTCCCCGAAAATCTGCTCGAGCTCCCGGACCAGCTCAGCCGTCACGGTCACGCGGTGCCGGCGAAGCTCCAGGGATGCCTGGGCCCCCGAGGGGAGTGCTACGCGAAGGAAGACCGGCGCCTCTCCTGGAGCAAGATCGAGGGCGGCGCGGCACCGCCCCAGAGAATCCTCCGTAGTCTGATCCTCACGGGCGTCGACGTAGAGCGCGCGCGTGTAGTGCGCGTAGGCCTCACGGAAGGGGACGACCACGTCTGCGACGAGCTCGGGCCGCTCCGATTCGGGCTGCAGTGTGCCCTCGACGAGCAGGGGCTCCTCGGCCCGGAGCAGCTCGGCATGCCGATCGAACGGGTCCGGGAGGAAAACCACGTCGAGCGTGCCGCCGAGGTCTTCGAGCACCGCCCGTGCCATCAGCTTCCCACGACGGGTCTTCGTGGTGGTGAGCCCCGCCAGCAGTCCGCCCACCCGAATCTTCGTCCCCCGTGGCGCTTCCGCGATCCGGTCCGCGCGGACCGTGGTGAACCGCCCGAGGATCGTCGCGTGCTGGGTCAGGGGGTGACCCGTGACGTAGAAGCCCAGGATCTCCTTCTCCGCCGCGAGCCGCTCGCTCTCCGACCACTCCGGCACTTCGGGCAGCGGCGGCTCAACGAGGGCCTCGGGGCCGCCGAACAGCGACTCCTGACCCGCCTCACGGTCCCGCTGCATCCGCTGCGCACGCTCGAGTGCGCGCGGCAGCGCCTCCCACAGGGAGGCCCGCGTCGCCTTGAGGAAGTCGAACGCCCCGCACCGAATCAGGCTCTCGATCACTCTACGGTTCACCTTCCGCAGGTCGACGCGCGCGCAGAAGTCGAACAGGCTCCCGAACGCCCCCCCTTCGGTCCTCGCGTCGAGGATAGCCTGCACCCCACCCTCCCCGACGTTCTTGACGCCGCTCAGTCCGAACCGGAGCCCCAGAGGATCGTTGGTCACGGTGAAGTCGGCGTCGCTCTCGTTGACGCTCGGCGGGAGCATCCCGAGTCCCCGCCTACGGGCGTCTCGAATGTATCGGTCGAGCTTGTCGTGCTCGCGCCACTCCGCCGTCATCGTGGCTGCGATGAACTCCGCGGGGTAGTGCGTCTTGAGGTAGGCCGTCTGGTGGGTCAACAACGCGTAAGCCGTCGCGTGAGCCTTTGCGAACGCGTAGCCCGCGAACTGGTTCATGAGGCTGAAGATCTGTTCCGCCTTCTCCCTCGGGTAGCCGTTCTCGACGCAACCCTCGATGAAACGCGTGCTCTGCTGGCCCATCTCCTTCGGGTTCTTCTTCCCCATGGCGCGTCGCAGCAGATCACCCTCGCCGAGGGTGTAGGAGGCAAGACGGTTCGCAATCTTCATCACCTGGTCCTGGTAGATGATGACCCCGTAGGTCTCCGCCAGGATCTCCTCGAGTTCCGGCAGCAGGTACTCCACCCGCGTACGACCGTGGCGCCGCCCCACGTAGTCGTCGATCATCCCGGTCTGGAGGGGCCCGGGCCGGTAGAGTGCCACGAGCGGGACCAGGTCCCGGAAGTGACGCGGTGCGTACTTGACGACGAGATCAGTCATCCCGGTCGACTGCCCGACCTGAAATACGCCCTCGGTGTCGCCCCGACACAGGAGGTCGTAGGTGGCCGGATCGTCGAGCGGCGTCTCGTCGATCGAGAACCGGGGGTCGCGCGTGGCGCGGACTCGCTCGATCGTGTCGTGAATGATGGTCAGCGTCCGCAGTCCCAGCAGGTCGAACTTGATCAGCCCGATCTTCTCCGCGGAGCGGTAGTCGAACTGGGTGACGATCTCCTTGGTCTTCGGGTCCCGATAGAGGGGGACGGTGTCGAGGAGCGGCTGTGAGGAGAGGACCACCCCGGCCGCATGCTTGCCCGGGTTTCGAATCTGTCCCTCGAGCGTCTGGGCCAGATCGAACAACTCCCTCACCTGTTCGTCCCGGTCGACGAGCTCGCGAAGCTCCCGAGACTGGCGGAGTGCGTCGTCGAGCGAGGTACCGAGCGTGCTCGGCACGAGCTTCGAGATCCGATCGACCTCGCCGTAGGACATGCCGAGCACGCGGCCGACGTCGCGGATCACCGCCTTCGTCTGCATCGTCCCGAAGGTGACGATTCCGGCGACCCGCCGACCTTCATCCCCCTGACCGTTGTACTTCTCCTCGACGTAGCGGATCACCTCCCCCCGCCGGTTCATGCAGAAGTCCACGTCGATGTCGGGCATGGAGACGCGCTCGGGATTCAGAAACCGCTCGAACGGGATTCCGTACTCGATCGGGTCGATGTCCACGATCCGCAGGGCGTACGCCGCGAGGCTGCCTGCCGAAGAGCCCCGGCCGGGGCCGACCGGGATCCCGCGGTCCCGCGCGAACCGGATGAAGTCCCAGACGATCAGGAAGTATCCCGAGTAGCCGCATCGGGTGATGACGTCGAGCTCGTAACGCAGGCGACGCTCGTAGGGCTCGGCCGAACTCGGGAACGCCCCCTCGCTCCGAAGCCCGAGACGCTCGCGGAGTCCCGCGAACGCGAGCCGCTCGAGATAGCTATCCACCGTCTCTCCCGCGGGCAGCTCGAACTCGGGAAGCTGCAGCTTCCCAGTCTCCAGCACGAAGTTACAGCGCTCCGCGAGCTCGACCGTGTTTCGGATAGCGTCCGGTAGATCGTGGAAGACCTCGCCCATCTCCTCGGCGCCCTTGACGTAGAAGCCGGATCCGTTGAAACGGAAGCGGTTCGGGTCCGAGAGGGCCTTACCCGTCTGCACGCACAGCAGCGCCTCGTGGGCGTGGCCCTCCCCCTCGTTGAGGTAGTGGGAGTCATTCGTGGCGATCAGGGGGAGCTTGAGCTCCTCGTGGATACGCAGCAGCTCGCGGTTGACCTGGTCCTGCTCCGACAGACCGTGGCGCTGAATCTCGAGGTAGAAGCGGTCGGGGAAGATCCGACGGTAGGTGTCGACCAACTCCCAGGCGTCCTGCGTCTTTCCCCGAAGGATGGCCGAGGGGATCATCCCGGAAAGGCAGCCGGAGGTGGCAATCAGTCCTTCGGCGTGGGCTTTCAGGAGCTCCAGGTCGATCCGAGGCTTGTAGTAGAAGCCCTCCAGGTATCCGCGCGAGACGAGCTGGACGAGGTTTCGATACCCGGTGTCGTCCATGGCGAGGAGGATCAGGTGGTTGATCCCGTCGAAGCCGCCGGTGTCGGGGTCCCGGTCGAAGCGGGATCGCTGCGCGACGTAGACCTCGCAGCCGAGGACCGGTCTCAGCCCTGCTCGGACCGCGGACTCATGAAACTCGACGGCACCGAACAGGTTCCCGTGGTCGGTCATCGCGACCGCTGGCATCCCGTCGTCCGCCACGCGCTGCATCAGCTTCGGGATCGAGATCGCGCCGTCCAGGATCGAGTACTGCGTGTGGAGATGAAGGTGAACGAACGGCCTCTGCTGCTTCACAGAGAACTCCCACGGAGGAGGGAGGCGACAGATCGCGCCCGCAGTTTAGCGACTCAGACGACAGTCTGGCGAGAACTTCACGACTACTCCCACTCGATCGTTGCGGGGGGCTTGCTCGAGATGTCGTAGACGACCCGGTTGACTCCCTGGACCTCATTGATGATCCGGCTCGAGATGCGCCCGAGCACTTCGGGCGGAAGCGGCGCCCAATCCGCGGTCATGGCGTCCCGGGATGTGACGCAGCGCACAGCAATCAGGTGCTCGTAGGTTCGCGCGTCCCCCATCACGCCGACCGAGCGGACCGGAAGGAACACCGCGAACGCCTGCCAGATCTGGTCGTAGAGACCGGCGCGCGAAATCTCATCGACGACGATCCGGTCGGCCTGGCGGAGCATCGCCAGTCGCTCAGCTGTGACTTCGCCCAGGATCCGGATCGCGAGCCCCGGCCCGGGAAACGGGTGCCGGGAGAGGAGGGCTTGGGGGAGTCCGAGCTTGCGGCCGACCTCCCTCACCTCGTCCTTGAAGAGGTCGCGCAGGGGCTCCACCAGCTCGAGACTCATCCACTCGGGCAAGCCACCCACGTTGTGATGTGTCTTGATCGTGGCCGACGGGCCCCAGACCGAAATCGACTCGATGACGTCGGGGTAGAGCGTCCCCTGGGCGAGGAACCGGACGTCGGACATCTGGCGCGCGGCCGACTCGAACGCCTCGATGAAGGTGTGGCCGATCACCACGCGCTTCTTCTCGGGCTCCTCCACGGACCGAAGCCGCTCGAGAAAGAGCTCCGATGCGTCCACCACCTCGAGCGGAATTCGAGGCTCCTCCCGAAAGCTGCGCGTGACCTCCTCCACCTCCCCGGCCCGCAGCACTCCGTTGTCGATCAAGATGCACCGGAGCTGGTCCCCGATCGCCCGATGAAGGAGCGCCGCCACAACGGTGGAATCGACTCCGCCGGACACCCCGCAGATGACGCGGTCGGGACCGATGCGCTCCCGGAGGGCCCGGGTCTGACTCTCGATGAACCCCTCGAGCGTCCAGCTCCCCGTCAGCCCGGCCACGCCTCGCAGAAAGTTCTGGAGGATTCGCTCGCCGGCCTCCGTGTGGAAGACCTCCGGGTGGAACTGCAGCCCGTAGACGGGGCGCGTCCCGTGCCGAATTGCGGCAAAGGGGCTGTTCTCGGAGGTGCCGAGCACGCCAAAACTCTCGGGGATGCTCACCACCCGATCGCCGTGGCTCATCCAGACCACGCTTCCGCGCGCGACACCCTCGAACAGCGGATCTTCACGATCGGCCAATCGCAGGGTCGCCCGCCCGTATTCCCGCTCCGGCGCCGCCTCGACGCGGCCCCCGAAGTGGGAGACCAGGAGCTGCTGCCCGTAACAGATTCCGAGCACGGGCACGTCGAGGTCGAGGAGCTCTTCGTTGAGCGACGGGGCGCCCGCCTCGGAGACGCTTCCCGGACCGCCCGAGAGAACGAGCGCCGCGGGTCGGGCCTCCTCGACTCGGGCCGTCTCGACCCAGGGCGGCGCAACCTCGCAGAAGACGTGCTGCTTTCGAATCTGCCGCGCGATCAGTTGCGTGTACTGCGACCCGTAGTCGACGATGAGGACGTGTTCGCGAGGGGGCACGTCCCTACTTCTCGAGCCAGTAGTTGGGGGGCTCCGCCGTGATGATCACATCGTGGGGGTGAGACTCACGCAGGCCGGCC
>DAOUZG010000306.1 GCA_030665705.1 Deltaproteobacteria bacterium
GGCGTAGGCCTTCTGGACGGCATAGTCGGGGTCCAGGTATCCGGCGAACCGGACCTCCAGCTTCTGGAGCATGTCTTCGACGAGGTAACGTCGGTTCAGGATGCTCACCGAAACGATCTCGAGGTCGGCGTGAGAGAGCTCGTCGGTGAGCCGCTGCACGAACTGCAGCGCCTGCTGACAGTGGGGACAGGTCGGCGAGAAGAAGACGAAGACGACGACCTTACCGAGCAGCCCCGAGCGCGTCACCCGTTTTCCATCGAGCGAGACGAGCCGGAACTCGGGTGCCTCCGGGAGCACCCCGAGGCGCGCGTCGAGCCCGTCGGCCGTCTCGAGGTGCAGGAGTCTCCGCACCTCCCGCTCGTACACGACGTCCCGATCCGGAAAATCCCCATCGATGCCGGCAAACCCGCCGAGCAGGTATCCCTCCGCGTCGACCGCGACGAGCGATGGCTTGCCCTCCGGAACCCCGATCTCGCGCGAGATCGACCCCTGCGCGTCGAGGACGACCGGGAACTCGAAGCCGTGCCTGCGCACGAACCTCTCCCCGCGCTCGGGGTCCGCGTCCCGAGTCAGGCCGAGGATCGCGATGTTGGAGCTGCGGGCCGACGGCTCGATGCGCGTAACGATTCTCGCGACCAGGTCCGCTTCGTGGTCGGTGGAGGCGAAGACGTAAACGAGCCCACGGCGTCCGCGGAGGAGATCGGCCCCGGTGCTCCCGCCTCCGAGCTGAGGCCCCTCGAACCACGCCAGCGGGGCTCGGGGCTGCGGAGGGGGTGTAGCTTCGACGGCCTCGAACTCCTGGACCGCCAACGAGTCGGGCGGAGTCGGCTTTGCGCATCCCGAGACGGCGAAGACGGTGGCGAGAGCCACGCCGGCGGTGGCGAGGGAGAATCGGACGCCCCGCCACGGACGGGTACGCGGGTGGCTATAGGGCATCAGCGAGGGTGCACATCGAGCTCTGCGGGAGGGTAGGGAGGGCTCGGCCCGGGTGTCAATCAGCGGCTGGAGTAGCCGACCTGCTGAGAAATCCGGGCTAAACTCGCGCGCGAGGTCCCGTCTGATGGGTGCTCCGTCTGCAACCGAGTTCGCACAGCGCCTCGCGGCGCTTCTCGAAACGGGGGAGCCCTGCGCGGTGGCCACGGTCGTCGAGGTGGTCGGAAGCACGTCCGCCCTTCCTGGAGCCAAAGCGATCTTCGACCGTTCGGGAAGGATGGTTTTCGGGTGGGTCGGCGGCGGCTGTGCGGAAACGACCGTTCGGGAGGAGGCCCTGCGGACCATGCAGGAGCGTCGGCCCCGGACGGTCCGTCTCGATCTGGATGACGAGGTGCTCGGAGTGGGGATGCCCTGCGGCGGACACATGACGGTGTTTGTCGAACCCTACGTTCCAAAGCCGCGGCTCCTGATCCTCGGGCACGGGCAGATTGCCGAAACCCTCGCGACGATGGGAAAGCTGCTGGAGATGCACGTCACGGTGAACGACCCCCTGGCGACCCCGCAGGCCTTCCCCCAGGCCGACGTCCGCGTCACCGATGACCCCGACTACGCGAAGGTCGAGTGCAGCGACGATACCTACGTGGTGATCACGACCCAGCACCGAAGCGACTACGAGGCGCTCTCGCACGTGCTTAAACAGCGCCCGGCCTATGCCGGCCTTGTTGCGAGCCGCACCAGGAGCGCGCTTCTCCTCGAACGACTCCACGAGAACGGGTTCTCGCTCGATACGCTCCGCAGCCTGGTCGCCCCCTGCGGACTCGACATCGGCTCCCAGACACCCCAGGAGATCGCGCTCTCGATCATCGCGGAGGTTTTGCAGAGGCGCCGTGGCCCGGAGACGAGCGGGCGGCCCCTCGTGGAGACCAAGGGCGCACGGGTCACCGACGAAGGGGTTCAGGCGGCTGGCGGCGCCCTCGAGCGGGAGAAGTGCTGAGCGAGCCGCGCGACGCGGTCGAGGCACTCTACCGTGAGGTGGTTCTCGACCACTATCGGCACCCGCGCCACCGCGTGCCGCTCCAGGAACCCGACGCGACGGCAACCGTCGACAACCCCGTCTGCGGCGACCAGGTGCGGGTGCAGGTGCGGCTTACGGGAGGAACCGTCGAGGAAGTGGCCGCGCAGACGCGCGGCTGCAGCATCGCGGTCGCGGCCGGGAGCGTGATGACGGAGCTCGTGACCGGCCGTGCCGTCGACGAGATCCCGCGGCTCCGGGGCGCACTCGAGCGGATCGTGGAGGGGGAGAACCTGTCTCCCGACCTGGACCGCCGACTTCGGGCCTTTGCAGGGGTGGCGCGCTTCCCCATGCGTCGCCGCTGCGCCCTCCTCCCCTGGGAGGCATTGGAAGCAGCCCTTCTGAGCAACGACTAAGTTGCCCTGCGCCTCGGTTTGTCTGGGCCATCGAAGCTTTGCTTGGGCGCAGGGGCGACCCCCTCTGGGCCTGTG
>DAOUZG010000017.1 GCA_030665705.1 Deltaproteobacteria bacterium
TCAGCCCGGACGGACTTGGCGGCGCTGGTCTGAGCGGGTCCCGGCCGAGGCCGCCCTCGGCCACCCGCACGTCGCGCCGGCCTCTGGCCGTCGCTGTGCGCGCCGCTAGCGCGGCGCTTACTTGTGCTTCCGGGGGGAACGGGGGGTTGCCGGGAGAAGCTTCTCGCGGAGGCGCTTGTGCACGTGTGGAGGGACGAAGTCGCCGACGTCCGCTCCGAAGCTCACGAGCTCCCGCATGCGCGAAGCGCTCACGTAGAACCACTTTGCGCTCGTCATGAGGAAGACCGTCTCGAACTCCGAAGACATGTGTGCATTCATCAGTGCCATCTCGAACTCGTACTCGAAGTCGGAGAGAGCGCGGAGTCCGCGGATCACCGCCTCCGCCTTGTTGCGCAGCACGAAGTCCACGAGGAGCCCATCGAACGCATCCACGCGAACCCCCGGACGATCTCCCACCGCTGCTCGAACCATCTCCAACCGCTCCTCGATGGAGAACAGCCCCTCCTTTTCGATGTTGACCGCCACCGCCACGATTAGCTCATCGAAGAGCCTCAGTGCACGGTCGACGAGATCCATGTGGCCGTTCGTGATCGGATCGAAGCTTGCTGCGTAAACTGCGATTCGCTCTTCGCTCATCCTTCCATCTCCGCCTTCAGCTCGTACCAGTCAAATCGAGTGTCACCGTACCTTTTCGACTCACACAAGACGAGGGCCCCCGTGGCTTCCGGACCTGTCTCCCGCACATCGAGCTCGACCACCAGCGCCCCTCCCTCACAGAGGAGGCTCGGCGCCGCCGTTGGACGGAGCAACCGGGCCGTCCAGCCCTTTCCGTGCGGGGCATCGGCGAAGACGAGGTCAAAGCGCTCGCCCTCTCCCACCAGCCGCCGAATGGCTCGCTGCACCTCGGTTCCGAGGACGCGTGTCAGCGAAACGAGATCGAGCACCTCCAAGTTCTCGCGGAGGATGCCCCGCGCCCGTCGGTCCCGCTCCACGAAGGTGGCATGAGCCGCGCCGCGGGAGACCGCCTCGATGCCGATCGCGCCCGTTCCCGCGAACAGGTCGAGTACCCGTGCACCGCAAATGGTGGGCCCCAGCCAGTCGAAGAGAGCCGCTCGAGCACGCTCGGTGGTCGGGCGGGTAGTCCGCCCGGGAACCGAGCGGAGACGTCTCCCTCGAAGCCCCCCCGCGACTACGCGCATTTCGTGGCCGCCTCTTCAAGACGGGATCGGACGCTAACAGCGCGTAGGTCAACGGGTCAACCCCGAGGAGAAGCCGGCGGCCGGAGAAGACCGGTTCGCCATGCCTCTTCGAGCGCGACTTTCGCCGATGGCACCTCCCAGCAGTCCCTACAGGTGAGGATCTCGTGGACTTCCTCCACCCGAACGACCCGAATGGTCGTTCCCGTTCCCGACGAATCCTCGAGAAAGTCGACCCGAGGGGTCCCGGTGACGCTCCGGTAGTAGTCCACCCGTACGCCCCGCCGCCCGTGCACGGTGGGCTGGACCTCGCGTCCGCAGTGGTAGCAACGATTGGGTTGAAGCGTCACGCCCGTTCGCTTACGATCCCACACCCGGCCACGACATGCTACGGTGTCGAGGTCGAAGGGACGCGTCCCTCGCAGCCCGGGGGTCCAGCGGGGTGGGTCCCCGCGTCGAAGCAGGCGACACGGTAGAGGGGCGCGTCGTGCAGGGCTGGCGTCCGCTTCGATCCGGGAGAGGCACAGCTCAGAAGGAGTGGGAGATGGCAAGGGCGACTCATACAGGGAGGTCCGGAAAGATGCGCGTGACGAAGGGGGCGATCGATCGCCATAAAAAGCAGATTCCGACCCGTCTTGCACAGGTCCGCGGAAGGCGGTCGCAGCGCGCGTTTGCGCGGGATCTGGGGGTCTTTCAGCAGAACGTGAACCGCTACGAGAACGGAACCACGCCCCACGCGGACTTTCTGATCACGCTCGCACTGCAGGAGAACATCTCCCTCGACTGGCTGCTGCTCGGTCGCGGCCGCCCCAGGAAACGGTAGAGCCCACTCCCGCTGGAAGCATCCCGCCAAAAAGGGAAAGGAATTTCCCCGCGGGGGAAGTTTGTTTCCTTATCAGGACCCACAAGGACCCACAAGGGCCTGCAAGGGCCCTCACGCGGGGGCCTCACGCGGACGCAGAGAGCAATGGCAACTCCTCCCTTGGCCGCAGAGATCCGGTGTTCCGCGGAGCACGGGGCATGCTTCTTGAATCCTCTGGAAGCCGGTGACACACACTCGTCACGGGGAGGCTCCGGATGCGCTTTGTGCTCGGCGTGCTCGTACTGCTCCTCAACACCCTCGACAACACGACCACTTTTCTCTGCCTGCGCAGCCCGGTTCCGGGATTCGAGGTGATCGAGGCAAATCCCCTCGCTCGGTGGCTGTTCGACGCGGTGGGGCTCACTGAGGGCCTGGTCTTCGAGAGCGCGATCACGCTCGGTGCGGTCTCCTTCCTCGTCCTGACGCGCACGCTCCCCTCCCGAATCCGAACCATGGTCCTGGTGGTGCTGATCCTGCTGCCGGCCTGGGCGGTGGTGAACAACGTCAAGGTGATGGCCGCCATCGGGGTCTGGTCGTAGGCGATGCAGCTCCGACTCTCACTCTGGAGCGTTGTGCTGATCGTGTTCAGCCTCTCCTCGGTGCGCGCGGTGCCGATCCCCGTGCCTCCGGCTCCGATCGACCCGCCTCGGCTTCCCCTGGGACCCCCGGTGGAGGAGTGGATCACCCAGGAGCTCCTCGCCTATCAGACGGGGCTGTCCGTCGAAGAGGTCAGGGCGGTCGCCGGCGTGATCGAAGAAGAGTCGGCTCAGCACGGTCTCGGTCGGGAGCTGGTCCTCGCGGTAATGCAGACCGAGAGCGCCTTCTACAACTGGGCCCGCTCGCGCGCGGGGGCGCTCGGCCTCATGCAGATCATGCCGGCTACGGGCGAGATGCTCGCCCGTCAGCTCGAGATCCCCTGGGGAGGACCGGAGACCCTGTTCGACCCGATCATCAACGTGCGTCTCGGGGTTGCCTATCTGGCCCACCTCCACGCGCGGTACGGGACCTGGAGCCCAGCCCTGGCCGCCTATAACTGGGGGCCGGGGGCCATCGACCGGCGCCTGCGGCGAGGACACGGGATCCCCGTGGCCTACACCACGCGCATCTTCGCGGCCCTGGCAGCTCCCACCCTGCCTTAGCCCCTACTTCTGAACACTTGCTCTAACCCGGGTCCGGTCCCCCGTTCCCGAGCCCGATCACGAACGAGTCGAGGGCCGCGTCCACCGCTTCCACAGGTCCGCGCGCCCCGTTGACGAGGACTGCGAACACCAGGAGGCGGCCGGCCGCATCGGGGACCATCCCACAAAGCGCGACGACCCCGGACAGATGGCCCGTCTTCGCGCGGACGGGCCGAGCGGGCTCCTCCAGCCGGTCCTCGAGGGTCCCGTCGAGGCCGCCCAGCGGCAGCGAAGCCAGGAACTCGGGGCCCCATTCGAAACGGCGGGCCGCCGTCCTCACGACCGTCACGAGGCTCGCAGGTGACAGACGGTTGCGCGGCGAGAGCCCCGACCCCTCTACGATCGCCTCGCCCGGCGCCAGCCCCCCCAGCCCTTGGAGGTACTCCGCGAGGACACGGCGCCCCTTCCCCCACGTCCCGGGCGCGCCGTACCGCGCCGCCCCGAGCGTCTTCGTGAGGTGCTCGGCGATAAAGTTGTTGCTGAACTTATTGAGCTTCCAGACGATTCGGCCAAGGGTTTCGCCGCGGAACCGCAGAAGCTCGCGGGCTCCGCTCGGGACGGTGCCGACCTGGATCCCGCCTCGGACAGTGATCCCCTGCGCCTGAAGCTGTGAGCGCAGGAGCTGTCCCGCGTACTCCTCCGGGTAGACCACCGACCGCCAGTACGTCCGGCTCTTGTCGCCCGGCTGCATGGAGCCACGGATCCGCACGACCTCTCCCGAGCCATCGGCCCGAGGTTCCACCTCTACGTGTAGGCTGCCGGGGCGCTCGAGCGTGCGGCCCCCGGCCTCGACACGAAAGTAGGGCAGCGCCGGAGCCACCTGGAGTCGGAGCCGATCTCCGGGCTTCGCCCCGGGTGAGACCTCCACCCGGAAGCTCGAGTAATTGGCTGCAAACCCGGAGACCGGAGCCCTGTAGGCGCGTCGTGTCGCGCGGGGCCAGTCGGGATGCCAGAGCACCCGGTCGAAATAGGTGGAATCGATTGCCAGCCGACCTCGGATCTCTCGCAGACCTTGCAGCCGTAGCTCCTCCGCGAGGCGCCAGAGCTGTTCGGAGACGAGGCTCGGGTCCCCACGACCGACGACCCACAGGTCCCCCTCCAGAACACCGTCCGCATCCAGGCGACCGGCAGCGAGGACCGGAGTCTCGAACCGAAACGTGGGCCCCCAACGGTCCAGGGCGGCAGCCGCCGTGACGACCTTTGCTGCGGAAGCCGGCACCAACGGTCGCATCGAGTCGTGCGCAACGACAGGATCCCCGCGGTCGAGGTCGACCACGAGCACGCCAACCCGGGCACCCTTGAGTGCGGGGGAAGCAAGCAAGGTCCCGAGCGCGTTCGCGCTCGACGGGTCGGCCCGTGCGACAGCCGAACCGAGTCCCAGGAGGACAGCGACCACAACGGCGGGCGCAGCCGGACTCACGAGGGCGGCAACGTTAGGCCAGACGCGCGGCCGACGTCCACTCCACGAACGGGTTGCGGGACACGTGGGGTCGTCACGGCAGTCACCTGTCCGTTGCGGCCGTGCGATCAACCACGAAGAAGACTAGATTCGCGATCGGGTATGAACGCGATCTTTATTGCGCTCATCGTGGGGGCGGTCGTCACAGCGGCCTTTGGCGGAAAGATGCCGGAGGTCTCGCAGTCCGGAATCGACTCGGCGAAACGGGCCGTCGAGATCGCAATCGGACTCCTGGGCATGATGGCGCTCTGGCTCGGGCTCATGCGCATCTTGCAGGACGCTGGCGTCATGCGGTCCATCGCGCGCGCTCTCGCGCCAGTGATGAGGCGTCTGTTTCCGGACGTTCCGGTTGAGCACCCAGCTATGGGCGCCATGATCATGAACATCGCCGCCAACATCCTCGGTCTCGGCAACGCCGCCACACCGTTCGGTCTCAAAGCGATGCAGGAACTCAACACGCTCAATCCGCACAAGGGCGTCGCGACCAACTCCATGGTGCTCTTCCTGGCGATCAATACCTCTGGTGTCGCCGTGCTTCCTCTGGGCGTGATCGCGATTCGCGCAAGCCTGGGAGCAGAAAACACGGCGGGAATCATCGCACCCACGATTCTCGCCACTCTCTGCTCGACGATCGTGGCGATTCTCGTTGCCAAGGCCCTCGAGGGCCGCAACCACTTTGCCCTCGAGCGCTACGTAGACAACAGCGGGCCGGGCGAAGGAGACTCGGGCTCGTCGCTCGCCGACGCCGCCCCGAGCCTTCCCGAGACCGAGCGCGAGACCGAGCGGATCGGCGATCCGCCCCCCCCGGCGTCCAGAACGCGCACGTGGGTCCTGGGCCTCGTCGCAGTGGCGCTGGTTGTGGCCCTCTACCTCCAGGTCGGGCGCGATTCGGCCGTGGGCTGGGAGCAGGCGAGAGAGGTCCTTTCATCCTGGCTGCTGCCGGTCCTTATGGCCTTCATCGTGCTGTTCGGCTTCGCTCATCGGAGCCGGGTCTACGAGTCCCTGGTGAAGGGCGCACGCGAAGGCTTCAACATCTTCGTCATGATCATCCCCTTCCTGGTCGCGATCCTGGTAGCGGTCGGGATGTTCCGCGCCTCCGGAGCGCTGGACTGGCTCATCGCGGTGGTGCAGCCCGTGACGAGCTTGATCGGCTTCCCCGCCGAGGCCCTTCCCATGGCCCTCGTCCGGCCGCTTTCGGGGAGCGGTGCGATGGGTGTGATGACCGAGACCATGACCCAGTACGGCCCGGACTCGTTCGTGGGGTTCCTCGTCTCGGTCATGAACGGAAGCACCGAGACGACGTTCTACGTGCTCGCCCTCTACATGGGGAGCATCCACGCTCGCGCCGCGCGTCACGCGGTCATCGCATGTCTTGCGGCGGACGTGACCGGGATGGCAACCGCCCTCCTCTGGAGTCGCCTGTTCTTTTAGCTGGAGGGAGCATGGCGGCGAGCGGCTTCCACGAGCACCTCGAAGATCCGTCCCGAGTGCGTAACCGCGAGGCACTCGGGGTGCCACTGGACTCCGATCCAGAAGGGGTGGGACGGATCTTCGATCGCTTCGATGACCCCGTCGGGTGCGCGTCCGACGTCGCAAACGCCCTGCCCAGGGTGATCGATCGCCTGGTGGTGCGTGCTGTTGACTTCGATCGACGTCTCCCCGAGGAGGATCGCGAGCCGGGATTCCGGCGACAGCTCGACGGGATGAACGGCACGCTCCCGCGCGTCGCCCCGCTCGTGATCCAGGGCGTTGGGCCACAGCGTCGCCAGATCCTGAACCAGGGTGCCTCCCCGGAAGACAGCCATCAGCTGCGCTCCGTTGCAGATGCCGAGCACCGGCATCCGGGTCCGGTCGGCCGCCTCGAGCAGAGCGTGCTCGAGGCGGGTTCGAAGCTCTCGTGGGGGATCGATACGCGCCCTGGGGCTCTGCCGGTACCGCTCCGGGGGAATGTCGAACGGCCCACCGCACAGGAGCAATGCGGAGCGTTCGCACGTGCGCGCATCCGCGAGCGTTGGCACCATCTTCGGCTCTCCCCCGGCCTCGTACAGGGCATCGAGGTAGGGACGCTCCACGGTGGCACCCCGCTCGTGGTCGAGATCCGGCGCGACGCCGATGAGCGGACGCATGACAGCTAGGATGCCGGGTTTCCAAACATGGGTCGAGCAGGTGACTCGCTCGAAGGTCCTGCGCGTCGCGTCGCTGCCCGGAGGGGCCGGGCGTCGACGTTACTTCCGCGTCTACCTCGCCGATAGCTCCACACGGGTACTCATGCATGCGGTGCCGGAAGACCCCGCCATCCTTCCGCCTGCTCTGCGCGACTCCACGGAACGCCTCGAGTTCGTGGAAGTGACCCGGCTGCTTGAGCGCTTCGACATTCCCGTGCCAACCATCTACGCGACCGAGCCCCGAGAGCGCTGGCTGCTCCTCGAAGACCTCGGGGACGTCCGCCTGTGTGATCTCGCCGGAGGATCGCTCCGCGACCGACTCCACGAATCCGCCGCGCTCCTTGCGCGCGTGCACGAGATCCCTCGGAATGCCGCTCTTTCGCTCGGGCGCGCGTTCGACGAGGAGTGGGTGCGGTTCGAGCTGGAGCACTTCCTCGATCACGGAGCCCCGGCCTCTCTGCAGGCTGGCCTGCGCCCCGCGATCGAGCAGATCGCGAGGTGTGTGGCGTCCCTTCCGCGCCTCCTCTGCCTCCGCGACTATCAGAGCAGCAACCTGATGGTGGATCCGGAGGGACGGCTCCGGGTTCTCGACTACCAGGACGCCCTGCTGGCCCCTCCCGAGCTCGACCTTGCGGCCTTTCTCTACGACTCGTATCTGGAAATGGACCCCGGTCTTCGGGAGGAACTGCTCGAGACCTACGAGCGCAGCCGGGGGGTGCGTGTCGAGAGCGCTTCGCTGGCGCTCCTCGTCATCCAGCGCAAGTGCAAGGACCTCGCCCGGTTTCGATTCCTGACTCACGTGCGCAACGATCCTCGATTCGCCCCCTACGAGGAGCGCGCGAGACGCGCCGTCCTCGAGGCACTGCCCGAAGCGGCCGACCAGATCGGCGCCGGCGCTCGAGTCCTCGTTCGAGCGCTGGAGGAGGCCAGCGCGTGAAGGCGATGATCCTCGCAGCCGGGCTCGGAACGCGAATGGGTCCGCTGGTCGCCGACCGCGCCAAGCCGACCCTTCCGATTCT
This sequence comes from Deltaproteobacteria bacterium, assembly GCA_030665705.1. Lineage (GTDB taxonomy): Bacteria > Myxococcota_A > UBA9160 > SZUA-336 > SZUA-336 > DAOUZG01. The sequence goes on from DAOUZG010000017.1 coordinate 7,880, forward strand.
GGGGGAGCCGGTGGTGCTCGCACTTGCGCGGCGGCTCGCGGCACAGGGAATCGGCGAGATCGTGATCAACACGCACGCCCATCCCGAAACGGTGCACGAGGTGCTTCGGGCTCCACCTCTCCCGGTGTCGTTCTCACACGAGCCCGTTCTGCTCGGCACCGGCGGGGCGATCCGCGGGGCGCGTCGCTGGCTCGGCGGCGACGAGCCCTTTCTGGTTCTCAACGGGGATATGCTGCTCGACCTAGATGTGCACGCCCTTCTGGAGGCCCACCGCGCTCGAAGTGCGGTTGCAACGCTGCTGCTCCGCGACGACCCGCGAAAGGCACGCTTCGGCACCATCGGATTCGACGAACGAGGGGGCGTGACCCGCGTCACCGACTTATTGGCCGTCGCACCCGAGGAAGGTTGTGGACTGTTCGCGGGGGTCCACGTGGTCGAGCCGCGGATCTACGATCAGATGCCAGCTGCAACGACGTTCGACATCCTCCAGGATGTCTACGTGCCCGCGCTGCAGCGAGGCGAACGTCTCGGGGCATTCCTGCACCCCCGGGAGGCCCCCTGGTGGCCGATCGGATCCCCCGCAGATCTGCTCCAGGCGAACCTCACGGCCCTCTCGGAGCACCTGGCCGCCCGGCCGAAGACCGAGGCAGACGTCCACGTGGCGACCGGCTCACGGGTCGGTGGCGAGCTCATCGGGCCGGCGTGGGTAGGCCCGAACGTCGAGGTGGAGCGGCGCACCCGCATCGGCCCGTGGGTCGTGGTGGAGGCCGATGCGCACATCGAGAGGGGGGTGCGTCTGGAGCGAGCCCTCGTATTATCCAGGTCTCGGGTGCAGGAGGGTACGGCGCTACACGGCGCGGTGGTCGGACCCGTGGGAGTCAGTGCGTGTGACTGAGGTCCTCTTCATCGGTACGGGGGAAGCGTTCGGGAGCGGGGGACGCCGCAACAGCGCGATCCTCGTGCGTGCGGGTGGACGATCGCTGCTCCTCGACTGCGGTCCCACGACGCTTAGTGAGTTGAAAAAGCTCGGAATCGATCCGCGGGAGATCGACTGAGTCGTGATCAAGCACTTCCACGGATACCACATCGCCGGGCTCCCCTTCCTGCTGATCGACGACCTCTACGAGAATCCGCGGACCGAACCGCTGCTCGTCTTGGGGCCGCCCGGGATCGAGGAACGCCTCTGGCAGATGTGTGCCGCCTTCTCCTATCCCGGCGGGGACGAGCACCCGTACAAGGTGCGGATCGAGGAACTCTCGACCGAGCGGGAGAGAATCGCGGCCGGCTTCAGGCTGCGCGCCTACCCCGCTCACCACCAGCCGGAGACCCACCCTCACATGGTGAACCTCTCCCACAACGGGAAAGCGGTCTTCTACACGGGCGACACCGGGTGGCACGAAGCCCTGCCCGAGTGTGTAGGTGAGTCAGATCTTTTTATAAGTGAATGCACACTTTACGAGTCGAACTTCGACTATCACATGAGCCATATAGAGCTCGATCGGAACCGGGAGCGGTTTCGCTGCCGCCGGACCGTGCTGACCCACCTGGGTAGCGACGTCCTTCTGCACCTGAACAAGGTGCGCTTCGACGTTGCAGAGGACGGACTGCTGATCCGCGTCTGACCCGGTCCGTCAGGCGGGCCGGTTCCTGAACGCGTGCGGCGGGGTCGTGGAGCCCAGCACAACCCGGCGCCGGGCACCCGTCGCACGGGGGACGTTCGACGGCACTCCCCGACTCGAGGCCCAGCCCAGAACGGCGAACGCAATCGCCTCGAGTGCGTCTCCCGGAATGCCGTGCTCGTCGGCACGCTCCACGGGAACTGGCGCCACACGGCGGCCGAGCGGCTCGAGGAGGGCGGGGTTGTCGACCCCACCGCCGTACACGATCCAGCGCTCGACCGGGCCGGGAAAGAACCGCTCGGCCGAGCGCGCGACGCTCTCGACCGTGAACTGCGCGAGGGTCGCGAGCAGATCGTCTGACGTACCGCCGGCAGACTGCACCCGCTCCCGGGCGTGCGCGAAGAAGGTCGAGCCGAACCGCTCCTGTCCAGTGCTCTTCGGAGGAGGAGACGCGAAGTAGGGATCCTGGAGAAGCTCCTCGACGACGTCGGAGAACGCCCGCCCCCGCAGGGCCCGCGCCCCATCCCGGTCGAAGCGCTCCTCCCCTTCCGAGACCCAGCGGGTGGCGCGGTCGAGGAGCGCGTTCCCGGGCCCTGGATCGAAGCCCAGGACCTCTCCGATCTCTGGCCCCGGCAGGTACGTGACGTTGGTGAACCCACCGATGTTGAGGATGGCGCGGCTCTCGTCGGGGCGGGCGAAGTACGCGTGGTGGAAGAAGGGCGTCAGGGGCGCCCCCTGACCTCCCGCCGCGACGTCCGCCGAACGGAAGTCGGCCACCACGGGAACTCCCGTCCGCTCGTGGATGACCGCCGGCGAACCGAGCTGCAGCGTCCCCCCGACCTCGGGCTCCGGGAAGTGAGCCACGGTCTGACCGTGGGAAGCGATTCCGGTCACGTCCGAGCCGCGAACTCCGGCCTCACTCATCACGCGGCGCGCCGCCTCAGCAAAGCGCTCGCCGATCTCCCGGTCCAGCCCCACGACCTCGCGCAGCGGAGCCGTCCCCTCGATGAGGTCATGTATGCGCGCCCGAAGCGCGTCGTCGATCGGCTCCGTCCGGAAGGCGATGAGTTCGAGCTCGCGCGCCTCCTCCCCGATCCGCGCCAGCGCTGCGTCAACTCCGTCCGCGGACGTTCCGGACATCAGTCCGATCCAGAGCACAGCTCGAAAAATGACGGCTCCTCGGCGCTGCGCAAGGGGCAGGATTGGGACGGGGGTGCCAGGAGGGGACAGTCGAGGAGGCTTACGACCTACAAATCCTCTCGAGGGCTTCCATGGCGGAAAGGGTGACCTCGAGGAACCGGATCCCCATGCCCGGTCCGGGCCCCAGGATCCCTGCGTATCCACGGGCCCAGACCACCTCCCCCACGCACACGACGGGCGCCCGGACGGGGTCGGGCAGGTGGACGCGTAGCTCGAGACGAGTGCCCGGCTGGCGGGGCTGGGCACTCTGGACGAAGGCTCCGGTGGTGGAGAGGTTGCCGACGTACCCCAGGAAGCGAGGAACGTCGCCGTCCCGCACGGACTCTACGCGGAGCGGGGTGCGAAACACGCGGCGGTGCGCCGGGGGGGGCGATGCGCTCACATTGGTGAACATCGGACGGAGCCCGGGACCTCTTAAGTCCTCCCGTGGGCTCTGATTGACAGGCGCGCGGCTCCGCCGGTAAGGTCGCGCCGCAATGCCGAACCGATCCGACGAACGTTCACGGGCGCTCGGCGGCCTTCTCTGCCTCGGAACGGTCGTGGCCGGTGCGCTGTTCCTCTACGGGCTGGCCGTCCAGAGCTACTGGGCCCTCGCCCTCCCGCTGGCCGCGGTCGTGCTGTTCGTACTCGGGCTCGTCTTCTGGATCGGGTGGACCATTGCAACCATCCACGTCGAGCCCGAGGGGGAGCCGTTGACACCCTCCGGAGGCGGACCGGGCTCTGCCACCGTCGCCGATCCCGGAACCTCGCCGTCCGCCGAGGATCCTACGCGCCCGGGGACCTAACGTTGCGCATCGCCCTGCTGACCTACCGGGGCAACATGTTCTGTGGGGGCCAGGGGATCTGGGCCGCCTGCATCGCCCGAGAGCTTCACCGCCAGGGCCACGACGTGCATGTGATCGCGGGCCCTCCCCTGCCCGAGCTCGATGAGGGAATCCCCCTTCACGTCATCCCGAACAAGAACTTCTTCGGACTCCCGATGCGCGAGGCGTTGCCCCGCGACAACCCCTTCGCGGCGCTCTTCCCCACGCACCTGTGGGAGCTCGCCCTGACACGGTTCGGCGTCTTTCCCGAAATGACCGCCTTCGGCCTGCGGCTTCTTGCACGCTGGAAGCACCTCCAGTCGCGTCACCGGTTCGACGTCGTCCTCGATAACCAGTCGCTCACGTGGGGTCTACTCGGCATCCAGGCCGCGGGTACCCCGGTGGTCGCCATGATCCATCACCCACTCCACATCGACCGCGAGGCCGACTTCGGACTCGACCCTCGGTTCCGCCGAAAGTGGAAGCGGACCCTCTACTTCCCCCTGTTCATGCAGGAGACTGTCGCTCCGAGGCTGGCGCGCATCCTCGCCGTTTCCCACAGCTCCGCCACCGAGATCCAACGCTACTTCGGTGTGCCCCGCAAGAAGGTCACCGTCGTCTACAACGGGACCGACACCACAACGTTCCGCCCGATGGATCGTCCCAAGGAGGCCGACCTGATCTTCGTCGGCCGGACCGAGGACCGGAAGAAGGGAATCCCCTACCTGCTGCGTGCTCTGGCACGGACTCCGAGTCACGTCGCGCTGAAGGTCGTCGACGGACGGATTCCCGACGACGGACTCCTCATGCGGACGGTGCGCGAGCTCGGACTCGAGGGGCGCGTGGTGCTGGTCCGTCGGATGCTCACGGTGGAAGAGCTGGTGGCCGAGTACTCCACCGCTCGAGTGGCGGTCGTCCCCTCCTTCTTCGAGGGGTTCGGGTTCCCGGCGTCGGAGGCAATGGCGTGCGGGCTTCCCGCAGTCGCGACCGCCGCGGGGGCGCTTCCGGAGGTCGTCGGCACGTCCGGCGAGGCGGGACTCCTCGTGCCCTACGGTGACGTCGACGCGCTCGCGAAGACCATCACCGAGGTGGTCCTCACTCCGCAGCGCGCCGAGCAGATGGGACGGGCGGCGCGGCGCCGCATCGAGCGAGTCTTTCGCTGGGAGGAGGCGGGACGCCGCGCTGCGGCGGTTCTCGACGAGGTCGTGCGTGCTCACCATCGATTTTGAACGTCTCGACGTGCGGCCGGGGGACTGGCTGCTCGACGCGGGATGCGGCGGGGGCCGTCACTGCTTCGGAGCCGCGGATCGGGGTGCGAACGTCGTCGGGCTCGACCTGGACACCGAGGGGCTTCGGCTTGCCCGCGCCGGACTTGGCGAGCACGCTGAGGGGAGAGGCCACAAGATTCGGGGAGGCGTGCTTCGCGGAGACGTCTTCCGTCTTCCCTTCCCCGGGGGGACCTTCGACCGGATCGTCTGTGCCGAGGTCATGGAGCATGTGCATGACAACGCACAGGCCCTTCGGGAGCTCGCACGGGTCCTGCGACCGGGAGGGACGATGGCCGTGACCATCCCGACCGCGCCCACCGAGCACGTCTACCTGCGCCTGTGTAACGAGTACTTCGAGAGCCCCGGGGGGCACATTCGGATCTTCAGGCCCCGGGAGCTGGCAC